>JABDJF010000401.1 GCA_013002645.1 Myxococcales bacterium | reverse complement strand
GGTCCAAGCTCGGCGTCCATCGGCGCAGACCCGCAGCCCTGCCCTGTGGCGATCAGGATCATTGCCAAGACCAGTCCAAGTACGCGTCGTTCTTCCATGTTCATCCTCGCCTCCGCTTGCGCCCGGCTGGGCCGTCATCGGGGTTACGCCGGGGACGAGGATTTGGATTAAACTAGGCGCGCTCGATTTCGATGATGCGGTTTGTCAGGGCCTGGAGGTCGGACTCGATGATGTCCGGCTTGGGGTAAAGCGGGTTGGCCACCATCCCCGGGCGGAGCAGGAGGGCGCCGGCGCAACCGGCTGCCATCGCGCCGGCGATGTCCCAGTCGTGCGCGGCGATCATGCGCATGTCGATTGTCGCGATGCCGAGCTTCGCAGCTGCCATTTCGTAGACCTCGCGCGCTGGCTTGAACTTGCCGACGGCCTCGACCGTCATGATCTCGTCGAGCAGCGGGGCGATGCCCGCGTTGGTGAGTTGCTGTAACGCCGCCGCGGGGGGAGAGTTGGTCAAGGCCGCCATCCGGAAGCCGGCTTCCTCGAGCCGTTGGAGGCTTGGAAGCACATCGCCGTGCGGCGGAAGGTTGCCCATCGTTTGCCGGATGGAGTCGCGGTCGGCTTGGCTCATCTCCAGTCGATGTTGATCGGTCACCATGTCGAGGCTCGCCGCCCCGACCGTGAGGAAGTCCTGGTACGCACCGGTCATCGTCAGCGTCATTGCATTGCGCAAGACGAGACCAAACCATTGCCGCCTCACCGCGGCATCGCCAAACACGCGCTCGAAGGTCGGATCGAGCACGGCCAGGTCGAGGAGTGTCTCATTCACATCGAATACGAGCGTGCGCATGGTGCCGACCTCCTCGTTGTACGCGAGCACTCTCCTCCCTCGCAAGGCCCCGAATTCATGTGCTTCTGTTCCCGGAGATTGACCCCGAGGAAATCGCGACTGTTCCGGAGGATCTTCGCGACGCTTGCGAACGGGAGGCTTGGATCATACTCATGACGGCTCACCCCTTCCCCTGGAGAAACCTTGATGCGGAAATCAAAGCAGTTGTTGCTAGTGGTTGCGGTTGCGATGGCATCCGCGGCCGGAGTCGCTCCGGTCAGTGCCCAGAGTTACGGGTATGGCCATGGCCAGTACACGCCGCGCCGGCCCATCGCGGCTTTGACGACCTGCGCGGGGATTCGAGGCAACGGGCAGAACTTATTTGCACACTACGGCAGCCTCGCGCGGCACGTCGAGGAGTACGGCGCGATCAAATGCGCGGCCGGGGGTAGCTCGGGAAGCATCACGGCGTTCTTCGTCGAGAGCATTTGGGCGAACCCCGATGTGCACAACTGCCGACGGGGGCGCTGCGGCGTTCGAGCGCGCGATGCCCGCATGTCGCTGATGCTCAAGTCGGTCATCGGTTTGGTCGACACCGGCCTGTTCGAGGACGTGGCGACGATCGCTGCGTTGATCGAAGGCATCCAAGCCGGCGGTATCGAAGAGCTGCTCGAGTCGGAACCCGAAGAGGGTGTCGCTGCTCTGATCCGACTGCTGAGAGACCTGGGGCCGCTGATCAACCCCGAGCTCTTCGTGTTGTTTGCGAACTCCCCCGACCCGGTGTTCCACGCCACGGACATCATCGACGGTCTGCAGAAGGGACTCCAATTCATCGTCGATGATCCCAGGGTGTTCTTGCGGACCTCGGTGATCAACTTCGACGCGTTCGCCACATTGGTTGGAGTTTACGGTTCGTTCTATGCGGCCTACGGCCCGGCAGATCGTGACGGCGTGTCCCGCTGGCTCAACGCTTGTGCCAGGCGGGGGATCGGCTTGACCTGGGAAGAGGTTGCCGCGCTTCCGGGCACGGAGGGACGCACCTGCGGGGAGACGTTCTCGGACTTGTTCAACGCGTACCGTGAGGCTTTTGCCGTGGACGGCGGACGAAACCGCGCCGATGACCCGGTCGGTGGGTACATGCCGTCGTTTGGAGTCACCGGCGTGCTCACAGGCCATGCGATCGACGCCTGGGAAGAAGCGCGCGCGGCTTGGATTGCGGCCGATCCGATCGAGTTCGAGCCCAACTTCGACGACGTCGGCGTCGGCTACTGGGGGCAAGCGCGCGAGCTTCGCCGCATGGGGCGCAACCTCGATCGCCGATTCACCGACCTGAGCAGTGAGCAATTCGTGCCGCTCGGCTCCGCGAGCTGGCGGGAAGTGTTGTCGTCGTCGCCTGCGGAGCCCGGATTCAGCCCGGGGGTGCGGCTCAGCAGCGGACTTGTATCGGTCGGAGGCTGGGCCGATCCGCTGCGTGTCACGCCGCTCGAAGCGCTAGGCGCTCGCCGAACCATCACCATCAACCGCCTTGGCGGTGTCGGCGGCTTCACCGAAGATGTCACCCGCTTGCTCAACGCCTCGGACGCGCAGATCGAGGCTTTGTACTCGACGGTCGATCCGGCGAGCTCGTTCTACGTCGGCTTGTCCGAAGCGACGGGCGTGTGGTGCACCGACTGGGACGGCCAGGGCGGAGATCCGAATCGCCTCTTCAACGATGCCTACAACTCGCCGTTGATCACGGACGACGCGAGGTTCCTGTGGCCGCGCTACGGCTACGAGAACGTCGGGCCGGATTTCTCGATCGGTGGTTGCACGCCGGGCGTGCCAGTCTTGGTTGTAGAGTAGAGATGCCAGCGGATCCGCGGTGGCCGCTGGCTGCGTTGGTGTCGGTTCTGTCGATGCTCGTTTCGAACGCGTCGATGGCGCAACCGGATGAGCAAGGCAGTGAAAAAGTGGAAGCGCAGCAGGCTGACGCCGAGGCCGGCGAGCCAGAAGAGGAGCCCAAGAACGGGCTTCTATTTGGCTTCACTCATGCGTTTCGCCTGATTCAAGAGCAAGGAAGCGGTGGCGAAAGTGCGTCGCGCAGAAACGAGCAAGTCTATGGCTTTCTGTTCGGGTACGAGCGAGTCCTGCACCGCTACCTCGCGCTGAGCATCATCAAACCCTTCTATTTCAATCGCGAGCTGGTCGAGTCGCCGCTCGAGATCGTCGTGTCGGGCATCTACCGCAAGAACGGCTGGGAGCCTTTCCTCGGAGCCGGAGTCATCTCGACGATCGCCAGCATCAGGAGCGAGGGGGAAGTCGAATCGGTCGAGTTCTCGGTCGGGCTCATTTTTGTAACCGGTTTCAAGTATTTCTTCAGTCGCAATTGGGCCATCGAGCTCGAGTTTGCGTACGAGTACGTGCCCAAGGGCACCTCCCGCGAGCACGCGCTCGGCGGTAACTACCAAGGCGCTTACTTCTTCTGATGCTGCGTCTCTACGCGATCGCTACGGCTCCCGCGCTTGTGATCCTGCTGGGCTCTACGCCGGCAGCCGCCTCGGACAGCTGCACCATTGCGTATCAAATCGACGCCTCACTGCAGGTGAGCGATACCTATCTGTCGAAGGGCGACGCCGTTGCCAAGGGGTTGAAAGGGTCCTTGGTGGTCGAGTATCCGCTCGGCCGGGATGGCCGGGTCACCGACGGCAAAGTGGGCATCCTTCATTTCGCCATGTTCGAGCGATTCACCATCGACGCGATCGTCGACGTCACGACGACGATGCATCACTACGCGCCCAGCTGTAACGGCGCACGTGAGCCAAGCTGGCGACGACCTTCGGACCCTGGATTTCCAAAGGCTTGCCGCTACGACGGCAACGAGAAGCCCGTCGCGGTGGGCAAGCTGTCGAAGGAGCGCGGAACCATCGAATGGGCCCGGTGCAAGGCGGCGCCGAGCTACTGGTCGGCCGATCGAGGCGCCTACAAGCCCGGCGAGCAGAGCAAGGGCCGCGGCTGCCTCAGCGAAATGCAC
>JABDJF010000261.1 GCA_013002645.1 Myxococcales bacterium | reverse complement strand
TGAGCCGCGCCGGCGCTGTGGCGAAAAAGGGGACTGTCCCCTTTTTGTCCTAGGCGGCTTGGGTGGTGTTGGTGGGGCGGCTGGCTTCGTCGACGAAGAGGCGGCGTTCGGCGTTGACCAGCTCGAGGAGCTGTTTCTGGTCGATCAGGCCGGCGTCGAGGAGGGCGCGCATGTATCCGTCGGCGTAGCCGCGGGCCTGGGCCAGGGTGGCGTAGTTGGCTCCGCTGAAGCGGGTCTCGATCGTTTTTCGCACGAGGCCGCGCAGGGTCACCTTGAGCTCGTCTAGGTTCATAGCCGTTCCTTCCTAAGACCGCAGTGTCGGTTTCGCGCGGCCCGGGTCAAGAAAACGGCCGGCTAGAAACAGGTGAGCGCGCGGAAGTCGTGGATTCGCTTCTCGAGGTGATCGCGGCTCAGGTCTTGGAGAGCGCCGGTGCCGACGTCCTGCACGCAGAACGACGCGGTCGCGGATCCACAGATGACGGCCTGTCGGAGGTCGGTGTGGCCGTTCTCCGAGAGGTACCCCAGGAAGCCGCCGGCAAACGAGTCCCCGGCGCCGGTCGGGTCAGAGACAGCCTTGAGTGGGTAGGCCGGCGCGCAGAAGATGTCTTCTTCGAGGAAGAGAAGTGCGCCGTACTCGCCCCGCTTTACAATCACCGTTTCCGGGCCGAAGGTTCGAAGGGCCTCTGCGACCGCGAGAGGGTGGTGGAAGCCCGTGAGCTGTCGGGCCTCTTCTTCGTTGATGACGAGGATGTCGATGCGCTTGAGCACTTCTTTGAGCGGGTCGAGCGCGGTATCGATCCAGAGATTCATCGTGTCGGCGATGACGAGCTTCGGGTTGTCGATCTGGTCGAGAACATGCAGCTGCAGCTGCGGCGCGATGTTACCGAGCATGACGAAATCGGAGTTGCGGAACGCGGTCGGAATCTTTGGATTGAAGTCCGCGAAGACATTGAGGTCGGTCCTGATGGTTTCCCGCGACGTGAGGTCGTCGGAGTAACGGCCTTCCCAGTGGAAGGTCTCTCCGTTCGCGACCTCGAGCCCGGTCGTATCGATGCCGTGGCCCCGAAGCATGTCGACCGCCTCCCGGGGGAAGTCTTTGCCGACCACGCCGACCAGCCGGACTGGCGCGAGCTGGCTTGCTGCAAGGGAGGCGTAGGTGGCAGACCCTCCGATGACCCGCTCGTGCGAGCCGAGATGATTGTGGATCGTGTCAAAAGCGACGGAACCGACGACGAGAAGCGATGACATATTGGCTTTCAGGTTACGTATTTGCGAATGAGGGGCCACAGCTTTTCACGGGCGGCCGCCGAGATCGAATCGGGATTGCTCAGGATCGCCCCGTCAAGCGCCGAGCTGGCAGGGCATTTCGCGGGATCGGGCACCGATGGGGCAAGCTCCAGAATGATTTCCTTGGCTTTGGCAACGTTCTTGTGCATCACGGCCAAGACGGCGTCGACTGAAACCGCATCGTGTACCTCGTGCCAACAGTCGTAGTCCGTCACCATGGCGAGCGTCGCGTAGGGCAGCTCGGCCTCGCGTGCGAGGCGCGCTTCGGGGAGGTTCGTCATTCCGATGACCGATACGCCCCACGATCGGTAGAGCTCGGATTCGGCGCGGGTCGAAAACTGCGGGCCCTCCATGCTCAAGTAGACCCCACCCCGGTGCACCGTCGCGTCGGCCTTCTGTGCCGCGTCCGCCAGAGCCGCTGCAAGCTGCGCGTCAATCGGGTCCGCGAAACCAACGTGCGCCACCACACCGTCATCCTCGAAAAACGTATCGATGCGATTTCGGGTCCGGTCGATGAACTGGTCGACGACGACCATCTCTCCCGGGTGGATGTGCTCCTTCATCGAGCCTACAGCCGAGATGCTGAGGATCTGTTCCGCGCCGGCCATCTTGAGAGCGAGGACGTTCGCCCGGTAGTTGACCTCGTGTGGGGGAAGACGATGCCCGCGGCCGTGCCGGGGAACGAAGAGCAACCGCGTGGTTCCGACGGTTCCGGCGACGATCAAATCCGAAGGTGTGCCAAACGGCGTCGCCATTTCCAATTCTTCGACGTCAGCCAGCTGCTCTAGCTCGTAAAGCCCGCTCCCTCCGATGACCCCCAACGTGCGTTGAATTTCGCTCATCGGCTGTAGGCCTGTCTCATCACGACCACCGTGTTGACTTCACCCGCGCGAAACACCTCGAGCTGAACCGTCGAACCCACGGGTCCCCGGAGCCGTTCTACGATCTCTTCGTAGTCGAGCTCTCGAACCGAAACCCCGTTGATCGTGATGATCACGTCGTTTGTCCGGATGCCTGCGAGGTCAGCTGCTCCCCCAGCCGGCGCCTCGACGACGCGAAGGCCTCCACCCTCTGAATAGCCGAGCTTGGCGTGAATTCCGCCGGCCGGCTGCCCACGCCCTGCGCCCCCGCAGGAAGCGAGAAAAGCGATGCCCAATGCGAGCGCAGCGGCTTTTCGAGATTGCGGGCTCATCCTCGGGCAGGGGCATAGCCGGGTTCCTGACGAGTGCAAACCTTCACCGAGGCAAGATTGACACCGAGGCCCGCCGCGGTACCATTCGCTCAACCTCTCGGAACTGTAGCGGAAACTGCTCTTGGGCCGGAACGATGTATAAGCTCGTCATCTCGGACGACAAAGGTCACACGACCGTCGTGCCGCTATTGCGCGACGAGATTACGATCGGTCGAGAGGACGGGAACAGCATTCGGCTGACCGAGCGAAACGTCTCTCGCAGCCATGCGCGCCTGTTAAAACGTAATGAAGCTTACATCGTCGAGGATCTCGGCTCGTACAACGGCGTCACGATCAACGGTGAGCGAATAGACGAGAAGGCGAAATTGGCCGTCGGCGATCAGCTAGGGATCGGCGACTACGACCTGGCGTTTCAGACCGACGCTCCGGCGACGCGAAAGAAGATGACTGCGGCCGCGCCGAAACCCAAGAGCGCGCCGCCGCCAAGATTGGTCGTGCTCAGCGATCCCGTGGTTGGCGCCGAGTTCAGTTTGAGCAAACCGGTGCTTCGAATCGGCCGGGACGAGCGACTCGACATCTGGATCAATCACAAGTCCATTTCGCACGAGCATGCCGAAGTTCAATCAAAGG
Organism: Myxococcales bacterium; assembly: GCA_013002645.1. Taxonomy (GTDB): domain Bacteria; phylum Myxococcota_A; class Polyangia; order Polyangiales; family Houyiibacteriaceae; genus SG8-38. Next base: position 5,268 of record JABDJF010000261.1, on the reverse strand, counting down.
ACGGCAGGGTGACGGTCTTCGACCTCGACAGCGCCAATGGGATGAGGGTCAATGGCGTGCCCGTGTCGCGTGCCGTGCTCGAAGCCGGAGACACCCTCGAGCTCGGCAAGGTTCGATTCCGTTTTGTCCCACCCGAGGGCGCGCGAAGCCTGGATCCGGTTCCACTCGAAGCCGTGTCCGATGGCCCGCCGGCATCGTCGCGCAAGGCGGGGATCGCGGTTTCGGTGATCGGATTGCTCCTGCTTGCTGGGGCTGGCGCGGTGCTGACCACGATGCGTCAGGAGCCGGAGCGCGGCGCGACCGCCGAGCAGCCGCCGGTCGTTGTCGCATCGCTGTCTCCCGAAGCCGCCCCCGTGCCTGAAGAGGCGGTCGACGCTGCTGGCGACTCCGACGGCCAAGCGGTCGACGAACCACAGGAGTGGGAGGGGAGGCTTGCCCAGGCCCGCGAGGCCCTGGCCGGTGGCGAGATCGACGAGGCATACGCCATTGCAAACGATCTACCCGATGACAGCGTGCTCCGAGACACACCGGAGTTCGGCGAGATCCGGTACCGCTACGTCCAGTCGCACATCAGCGACGGTGAACGTGCGCTCGAGGCACGGGACCTCGCCTGGGTTCGTCGCGAAGCCCAGCTCGTGCTCGCGCTCGATGAGATCACTTCGAAGCAGCGCGCAGACGCCAAGCGCCTCATGAGAAGGGTGCGGGCTGCCAGGCCGGAACCCGAGCCAAGCCCCGAGCGGGAAGCCAAGCCCGCGACTGGGCCTGATCCGGATTTCGCCCTCGAGGAGGCCCATGCCTGCGTGGCTCGAGGGGACAATGCCTGCGTGATCGATGCCCTCGACGGAGACAAGGCAAGCAGCCCCGAGGCCCTGGCGCTCTTGATCGAGACCTACCGGGTCATCGATGACCTGGTGGCGGCCCGAACGCACATGAATACCTTCGTCGAACGGTATCCGGACGACCCCAGGACCCCAAAGTATCGCCAGATGTTGGCCTCGGAGTGACGCAGGGGCGCAGAATCGTTGATTAATGGGCTCCGCCCATGACAAACTGAAGCAGGGTGTTTGGGGGAACACAGGGAAGGCGGGTTTCGGCCGCCTGGTTGGCATGGGCGTTAGCCCTGGTCTTGGGGGCATCGGTCCTTCCGAGCGGCGCTCAGGCCCAGGTGGCGACCCTCAGCGACGGGGGCATGGACCTGCACCTGTTCCGCCCCGCCGTCGACTCGCGCGGGTACTTCACCGTCAACGGCACCGAAGTCATGCCCCACAAGGATTTCAGCTTCGGGCTCGTCCTCGACGCGGGCTTCGGTATCCTTCGGTACAACGGCTTTGTCCACGATCAGAATGCTGCGGCCGACGCCGCGGCGCGAGAGAGCCGAATCTCGAAGCAAGCGTTCACCGGGACGTTCATGTTCAACATCGGTCTCATCGACCGATTGGTCCTCGGCATTCAGCTGCCGATCACGTTCTTTCGCGGCAACGCGGTGCAGACCCCGCCGCTCGGTGGAACCTGCACGGTTGGTGCGGGTTGTCTCTACAACAATCAGGCCGCCGGATTGCGGTCACAAGGTGTCGGCGACCTGACCATCGTTGCCAAGGCGCGTCTGCTGAACCTCGGGGAGCTTCCGGTTGGTATCGCGATGACCCTCCGAGCGGGTTTCCCGACGGCCAAGACCACACAGTTCGCCGGTGAGCCGGGCTTCTCCCTTTGGCCCACGGCCGTGTTCGAGTTTCAGCCGATCGAAAAGATCCGACTCGCCCTCGAAGGCGGCTACCGCTGGACCTCCGGGCAGGGCGCCACCTTCATCTGGGACGGTCGATCCAATCCGAGCACGGATCCAGTCGACAATCCGAGCAACCTCGCAATCAATCCGGTCGACCAGGGCACCGGCCGGCAGTTCACCTACGACGACCTCATTACGTTCGGCTTCGGCTCGGCCTTCCGCATCGCGCGCTCGCTCGATTTCCTCATCGAGTTCTACGGCAGCCAAATCGCGCGTGAAATTGGGACCAAAGGCACCCTTTCGATGGAGGTTCTCGGCGGGTTCAAGTACTTCGTCACCAACAAGAGCTTCCTTTACGTCGCGGCCGGCGCCGGGATTCCAAAGACCGGCTTTCAGGCGGCCGACATTCGCGCAACGCTCGGAATCATCTACGAGCCCGCCGTCGGGGATCGCGACAACGACGGGATCGCCGATGACGATGATGGCTGTCCGGATGAAGCCGAAGACAAGGACGGCTTCGAGGACCGCGATGGCTGCCCGGATCTCGACAACGACGGCGACGGAATCCTCGATGTCGATGACGCCTGCCCGCTTGTCAAAGAGGACTACGACGGCGATCGCGACGAGGACGGCTGCCCGGAGGGTAGAGAGGGCGACCGCGATGGCGACGGGATTCCCGATACGGTCGACGATTGTCCGGACGAGCCAGAGGACTTCGACGGCTTCCAGGACGAAGACGGATGCCCGGATCCAGACAACGACGGCGACGGAATTCCGGACGTGAAGGATCTCTGTCCGAACGACCCGGAAGATTTCGATGGTTTCCAGGACGAAGATGGCTGCCCGGATCTCGACAACGACAGCGACCGGATTCTCGATGTCGACGATGCCTGTCCGAACGACCCGGAGACCTACAACGGCCATGAAGACGAGGATGGCTGCCCAGACAAGGGCTTGGTGATCCTAGAAGACACGCAGATCACGATTCTCGAGAAGGTCTACTTCGAGACCGACAGCGCCATCATCAAGCCGCGCAGCTTCCCGCTGCTCGATGCGGTTGCCGCAACACTGAACGCCAGTCCACAGATCACTCTGGTGGAGGTTCAGGGCCATGCAGACGAGAGGGGTAGCGACGGCTACAACATCAAGCTGACGCGGGCTCGGGCCGCCTCGGTCATGAATGCCCTCATCCAACGGGGTGTCCTCAAGCAACGGCTGAGGTCTGGCGGATATGGCGAACGATGCCCGGTCGATCCCAAACACAATGCAAAGGCTTGGGAACGAAATCGGCGGGTGGAGTTCAAGATCATCGAAACCGACGCCGGTCCGACCGGAGTTGAGGTAACATGTCCGCGCGGCCGTTCTCTGGTGCCGAGGTGATATGTCGCGCGAGCGCTTCGTCGAGTTGATGACCCCTGTACTGATTCGATTCAGTCAGGACTTGAAATCGGTCCTACGGATCGTCGAAGACCCCGAGGTCGACGACGAGAGCCGAGTCGCCGCGGCCGGTGCTCTTCTCCACGTGATCTTTTCGAGCGGAGCCATCCCGGGCGTCCGCGGCGTGCTGCGTCATCTGGGTGACGCGCTGCTGATTCGGCTCATGCTGAGCGACGTGCGCGAGCGATCTCCGGACGCGTTCGCCAAGCATGCGCAGGTATCACCTGAGATGTTCGATCCCTTGTCCGACGAGCTCGATGCGATGCAAGCCTATCTCGGCGATCGGGTCAGTGTCCTTCAACAAGTCGCCAAGAAGCTTCCGACGCTGAATCAGCAGGGGCATGAAGCCGCGCACTGCATCGAGGATCCCGAATCGAGCACTTGGCTGTACGACGCGGTTCACGAAGCCCTGATCGACCAAATCGATTTCGACGAAGAAGATGTGGTTCGCGAGCTCAAGCAGGTCGATCAGATCATGGCGCCACTCGCCTCGCGTGTCGGACGATAGCCCGCTACGCGGCTTTCCGTCCGGGCTCGGAGATTTCCCGCAGCAGCCACGTTCCGCGCGATGCCTTCACTGGCTTAGGAGCCTTGTGCGACAGAGCTCGCAGCAGCGCGACGGCTTCTCGATCCCAGTCCACGAGTCGAAGGACGCTGCCGTTGGGCGCGCGGAGATCGGGTTCGACATCCGTTCGGCGGCGCATGAGATCATCGGCGTCCGATTGAGCGCGCGTTTCGACCAGGAGCATGACACTTCGCCGAAGCACGAAGCCGACGGGGCTCGACGTAAAGGCGAAGCTCACCGAGCTGAGCCCGGAGCGATGTGTCGGGAGGTGAGCTCGCAGCCGCGGCACCTCGCCGGACGTGAGCTCCCAGGAAAACGAGACCTCCGGTGCCTCTGCCGGCAAACGTAGCTCCAACGCGAATTGGCGGAGCGCGTCGGCTGCCTGCGAGGCCGTGGCCGGCATGTGGTGTCGCGTTCCCGTCAGAAACACGGGCAACAGCAGGAGCGCAGCGGTCGCTTCGTCGAGCGCGACTAGGCAAGTCCCGCTGGCGAGCAGGACCGCGAGACCGGTCGCGCTGGTTCCATCCAGCAGCTCGCTCGCTCGGGTTCTGGGGCACGGCAGCTCATTCGCGCGAGCAGGCCGCCAATCTCGGGGCGCGGCCGCAGCAGTCCAGCGGACCGGACGGTGAAGCGCGAAGGCGACGAGCGGCACCGCGCACAGGAAGTAACTCGGCGCGAGCCATTGACCAATGGCCAGGACGATCCCGCTGACCGCGAGTACAGAGACCCAGGGCGAACGCACGAGAAGCGCGTCCGATCCCACGCGAACCTGGACCGTACGCCGCTTGAGGAGCACCAGGAGCGCGACCAGGAGCAGAGGCCAGGCGATCGGGCGTTCATCCGGCGTGCTCAGAGGACGAAAACCGGTTGGCGTCGGTGCGTCTGGCGCGGACACGGGCAGGTCGATCGCTCGAAGCGGCACGTCGAGGGTCAGGGGCCAGGCGGTCAAGCGAGGAAGATGGATTCGCCGCCACTCGACGGTGGTTCGGTCGCGGTGCTCTTCGACCTGGAAGTCGACGCCCGGCGGAGTGTCGTGCAGATCACTCGGGACCGAGGAGCCTTTCGGAGCCCGAATCTCGACGAGGACGTCATGCAGACCCGTCTCCCAGGCCGGCACCGACCAAACCACGCGCGCGAGGCCCGCGTCTTCGATGGCGCGCGCGTCGGCGCGAATTCGGTACCGCATGAAGACCCGGTATTCGCCTCTCCGCGGCGCTTCCCTCCTCGGAAACGAGAGGTGTATCCGGCCATCGTCGCGAACCTCTGCCTCGGGGCGGAAAATCTCGCCTTCTTCCGAACGGAAGTAAGGAGGCCGATAGCGGTCGAGCTCCACACCGTCTCCCAGGTCGACGAGCTCGAGCTCGTGTAGCCAGCCGGCGTGAATCTCCACGTCCAGTCGAAGAAGTACGCTCAGCGTCGCGTCGCGCTCGACATCGACCGTGGCCCGCGCGCCCTTGACCACCGTACGGGTCCAGGCCTGCGCGGTGGACGACGAACCAAGAACAGCCGCGAATACACAAAGAAGGAGGCCTGAACCGAGGCT
>JABDJF010000243.1 GCA_013002645.1 Myxococcales bacterium | reverse complement strand
CACGCCACTGATCTTGCGAAGGGCCGTGAACGCCTCGGCGTAACCGTCCAAACCGCCGATGCCCGCCGGCACGAACGCGCCTGCGCTGTCGTTCATCCCAACCAGCGGCATTCCCTGCCGGCCCGCGAGGCGAATGACGTTGGCGAGCTTGGTACCGTTGGTCGCATCCATCGAACCGGCACGGACAGTGAAGTCGTGGCCGTAAACGGCGACCTCGCGACCCCCAATTTGAACGACTGCGGTCACGATCGACGCACCGTCGAGATTGGGACCCCAGTTCTGGTACAAGATGGTTGGCTCTGTGTTGGGATCGCGGAGCACGTCGAGACGCTCCCAGACGGTCATGCGGCGCTTGGCGTGCTGCCTGCCGATCTGAACGGGGCCTGCCGCGGTTCGCGGGCGCGCACGAAGCAACTCGCCTTCGCTAACCGCTTTGTCGTAGGGCCCGCCTTCGTCCGCCGGAGCGGGGGCCGAGCCAGATTTGTCATCCGCATCGAATGGATTGCGAATGCTTGGCGTCACAAGATCCTTGTCGGGCATAACTACACTTGCCTACATCAGTTCGCGCCCGGGGAACGGGCTTCGCAGCGCACGGCCTTGTACGGGTTTTAGGGTCGAAATGCCAGCGAACACCCCCCAGGGGTGCGAATCCAGATGGCGCCGCCCCAGAAATCCGCGAAAATGCAGGGCTTCATGCCGGTCCAAGAAGATACTCGGCGCGCCTTGGATGCCGCCGAGCGCGCGGCGCTGCGAGCCGGCGAGCTGATCATGCAGGGTTGGCGGGTCGGCACCGAGGTCGCTCGCAAGGGGCGCTTCGACCTGCTGACCAAATACGACCTCGAAAGCGAGAATCTGATCCGGGAGGCGCTGTCGCGCGAGTTCCCCGGTCATCGGATTGTCGGCGAGGAGGGCGCCGATACGGGTGAAGGCGAGCTGGTCTGGTTCGTCGACCCGATCGACGGCACGACCAACTACGCACATGGGCATTTTTTCTTTGCTGTCTCGATCGCGTTGTATCGCGGACGAGAAGGGCTGGTCGGCCTGGTGCACGCGCCGGCCCTCGGGGTCACTTGGAAAGCGGCGAAGGGGATGGGTGCGTTTCGCAACGGCAAACCTTGCTCCGTGTCCAACCGCGACCAGCTCGAAGAGGCCGTCTGTGCGACCGGCTTTCCTTACGACCGCTGGTCGAACGGCGACCGCAATCTCGCGGAGCTCGGGCTTTTTTTGCAGCGCGCACGAGGCATTCGGCGCTGTGGCAGCGCGGCGGTCGACCTCTGTCTGGTCGCCGACGGCACCTATGACATCTATTGGGAGAAATCGCTCAATGCCTGGGACCTGTGCGCCGGCGCACTGATCGTGAAGGAAGCCGGCGGCCGGCTGTCGACGTACGAAGGCGAAGAAGCCGACCCGCGCAGCGGAAAGCTGGTGGCGTCCAACGGCGTGCTTCATCACGCCGCCGTCCGGACGATTGGTGAGGCACGTCACAATCTAACATCCGACTAATCGTGAATCGGGCCGATTCGGCCAGTAGACTGAAGGGGATGGGGAACGAACCGGAGGGGGAGCAGGCCTGGGAGCCCGGATCCGCGTGCTCGGCGGAAACGTTGGCTGCGTTGGTGCCTCTTAGCGCCGACGAGCGCCACGCGATCATGTGCTCGCTCGGCCGGCGGTACTTGGCGACGATGCTGATCTGCGCCGGAATCGCCTACGAGGGGCTCGCGCTCGGCCACTGGTCCACAGGCGCCGATCAAACCGATCTGAAGTTGATGACGATCTACGGGCTCGCCGGAATCGCGATGCTAACGTTCGGAGGGCGCGCCCACCATCAACCGCCGCGGCTCGCCTGGTCGCTCCACATTGGCGGCTCGGCGTTCCTCGTCGTCACGGCGACCGCCACGCTGGCGTACGCTCTGGGCGGCGATCCATCGGACTTCTACGTCTACTTGTTGATTCAGCTCGCAGCTGGGGCACTGGTGCACGATTGGCGATGGCTCGCCGTGATCATGATCGCCGGGTACCTCGGCTGGGGCATTACGTCGCTCTGGGTGCCAGACGTCGACTGGGTGAAGAGCGTTGGATACCTATTTGGTTTTTCGGCCATCACGATTGGGATCCACCACGCGAGAAGCCGTGCCCTGATACGAATGGAAGAGCTCCGACTCGCCGCAGAGCGCGTCTCGCAGGCCAAGACGGATCTGTTGGCCAACGTGAGCCACGAGGTTCGCACGCCGATGAATGGCGTCCTCGGTCTGAGCGCCTTGCTGCTAGATACCGATCTCGAGGAGAAGCAGAAAAAGATGATCGGCGCGATCCGAGAGTCCGCAGATGCGCTGGTGGGAATCGTCGACGAGATCCTGGACTTCTCACAGCTGCAAAAGGGTCAGGTCGAGCTCGACCACGCGCCGTTTGAAATGCGGGCGGTCATCGATGGAGTCGTCGACCTCATGCGACCGCGTGCCGAGGCGAAGGGTATTCGCCTCGAATCGGAGACGACGGAAATCACGAGCCAGCGGTTCCAGGGAGACAGCGGCCGCATTCGCCAGGTGCTGCTCAACCTGGTGAACAACGCGATCAAGTTCACCGACTCGGGCTCGGTACAGGTTCGGGCGGAGCTCGTGGACCGCGCGGAGAGGGCCCGAGTTCGCCTTTCGGTGCTCGATACGGGCATTGGCATTCCGGAGGGTTTGCTCGAGGGAATCTTCACGCGCCACCAGCGAAGCAACAGCGGCTCGAACCGAATCGCGAGAGGCAACGGATTGGGTTTGGCAATAAGCAAGCATCTGGTGGAGCTCATGGGTGGCGAGCTTGGGGTCAGCAGCACCGTCGACGAGGGGACTTGCTTTTGGGCCGAGCTCGATTTGGGAATCGGCCAGGACACCACGTTGCGGGTCATCGAGACGGACGGCCGGACCCCGGCACTCATTCGCGAGGGCGCGCTCGTGCTCGTCGCCGAAGACGACCCGACCAGCCGCATGGTGACCGAGGCGCTCTTGAGAAAGCTCTCGTGCGAGGTGGACATCGCGACCGACGGCCGGGAGGCGCTCGAAAAAGCGAAAGCCAAGAACTACGACATCGTGTTCATGGACTGCCACATGCCGCTGATCGACGGCTACCAAGCTACGAGTCGGATTCGCCAGTCGCCTGACAAAGAGGAGCTGCCAATCGTCGCGCTTACGGCGAGCGTCGCCGAGGAAGACCGAGTCCGCTGCCTCGATGCCGGCATGAACGACGTGGTTTGCAAGCCAGTGCGCACCTCGATGCTGGCCAAAGCCTTGGAGCGATGGGTGCCTCTGTCGGCCCCTCGCCCGACGAAGTCGGTGTCGACGCTTCCACCTCCGCCGGCACTAGACCTGAGCATGGTGGGACAGTTGGTGTCGCTCGACGGCGAAGACGACGAGTTCATCGAGGATGTTCTGCTGGGCTATGTCGATCAGCTTCGAGATTCCGTGACGCAAATGAGAGCAGCATTCGACCAGGGCGACATGGAGGCTGCGCGCCTCAGCGCTCACACGGTCAAGGGAGCGAGCAAGCAGATCGGCGCGACGCGTGTCGGCGAGCTCTTGGGCGGCATCGAAGGCGAAACCAGCATCGAGGCGGCCCGCAATCTCCTCGAAGTGGTCGAGCAGGAAGTGCCTCGCGTCGAAGGAGCAATTCAAAAGCTGCTCAGTCGACCTCGCCGCGCGGGCTAGAGCTCCGGTTGAGCCTGGCTAGATGTCGAGGTTGGTCACGTTGAGAGCGTTGCTCTCGATGAACGCGCGCCGAGGTTCGACTTGGTCGCCCATCAGGACGCTGAACAGCTCTTCGGCCTCGAGCGCATCTTCGATGCGCACCTGAAGAAGCGTCCGCGTGTCCGGGTCCATGGTCGTCTCCCAGAGCTCGTCCGGGTTCATCTCGCCCAGGCCCTTGTAGCGCTGGATGCCAAGACCCTTTCGCGCGCGCGAATCGAGCTCTGCCCATAGCGCCTCCAAGTCGGCAACCTCGGACGGCTCGGATGCGGGTTTGCCTTCCTTGTCGAGCACGGTGAGCAAGAAGGGCGGCTCACCGAGGGCTCGAATGCCCTGGTAGATCTGTCGGAGCTCCGAGAGGTTCCCTGCGGACAGGAAATCGAAGTCGATCGTGGTGACGCGGCGCGTCCCACCATCCTGCGTTGCGATCACGAATTTGTACCGATCGTGCTCTTCGTCGCGCTCTATGCTGGCTTCTACGTTGCCGGGGCGTTTGGCGCGCACGTGCTTCTCGAGCAATTCGATGGCCGCCTCGACCCTCGTTCGGTCTGTGAGGTCCGCTTCCTTCAAGTCGGCAATGGTCACGAGCGCCTCGACCACGAGAGGATCCACCCTGTGTCCGATGTTTTCGAGAAGCAGTCGGAATCGCGTCACGTCTGTGAGGAGATTTCGCAGCGGCTCTCCGCTCAGCTGAGTGCTGCCGCCCTTCATGCTTAGTCGGACGTTGTCGGTTCCGAGCTCGATGAGATATCGGTTCAATTCGTCGTTGTCCTGAAGGTAGCGGAGCTTCTTGCCCTTCTTGACTTTGTACAGAGGCGGCTGCGCGATGAAGAGATATCCTTTGTCGATGAGCTGCGGCATCTGTCGGTAGAAGAAGGTCAGCAGCAGCGTCCGGATGTGTGAACCGTCGACGTCGGCGTCGGTCATGATGATCACCTGGTGATAGCGAAGCTTCTCGAGGTTGAAGTTCTCTCCGCCTTCGACCCCGCAGCCGAGCGCCGTAATCAAAGTGCCTATCTCCGCACTGGAAATCATTTTCTCGAAACGCGCCCGCTCGACGTTGAGGATCTTCCCGCGAAGCGGCAGAATCGCTTGGAAGCGGCGGTCGCGCCCCTGTTTTGCGCTGCCACCTGCCGAATCGCCCTCGACGATGTAGATCTCGCTCTCGGTCGGATCTTTGCTTTGGCAGTCAGCCAGCTTTCCAGGAAGCGTGCTCGCGTCGAGGACACCTTTGCGCTGCACCATTTCGCGCGCACGGCGTGCGGCCTCCCGGGCACGTGCGGCAAGCACCGTCTTCTCGACGATGCGCTTGCCGGCCTTCGGCTCTTCTTCGAGGTACTGGCTTAGTTTCTCGTTGAGCACGCTCTCGACGATTCCTTTGACCTCACTCGAAACCAGCTTGTCTTTGGTCTGAGAGGAAAACGCCGGGTCCGGATGCTTGACCGA
>JABDJF010000236.1 GCA_013002645.1 Myxococcales bacterium | reverse complement strand
GTCGACAGATTCCGCACCGCTTCGAAACGGCGGGCTACGTCCCGGTCCGAAACCGGGATGCCCAGGACGGCCTCTGGAAAGTCGATGGCAAACGTCAGGCCATCTACGCGAGAAAGACCGACTCGCTACGCAACCGGATCGAAAACGTACAAAAACTGTGCAGAGACGCTCTCAGTGTCCCGTTCTGATCAGTGCAATCAGTGAAGTCAGTGAATATCCATCTTCCAATACGCGCGCCCGCAGGCTTGATCTTCGACACCGAGCACAATCAAGCGTACACGAGGATTAGAAAATGGGAAACCACTGACTCCACTGACCTCACCGACTCCGTCCACAGGTCAGGGCCAAGGATTCGTTTGACTCAATTACTAGGAGGGCAAACCCATGTATACGCTTCTTCTTGAAGACCGCGCCGGGCAAATTGACCATCCCCCCATTCAGTGTGATACAGAGAAGGACGTTGTCGCGGAACTGGCAAAGTTCGCAGCCGAACGATGGGACGAATGCGCTCACGACGACATCGAACCACCTGACTCGGAGCAGGAGAGAGCCGACTTGTTCTTTGGAGTGAGCTCAGGCTACTACTATCGGATCATCGACTGGGTCGAGTCTCAAGTGTGGCGCACATACCACCCACACTAGAAATCGCGACTTAGCCCCGCGTTGGACAAGCTGAGACAACGCTACTCAAACAATAACCACACGAGACAATGAAGTTCATTAGCGACCCTATTGGGCACTATGATCCTGGTACCAAGACGCTCCGCAATCTTATGCCGAACGTGAATGGGCCCCGCCGGAGGTTCGGCGAGGACGATTTCTGTTGCCGCGGCTGCGGCCGCTCGGGCGTCGAGCTGTACAAGAACTATCGTCACGAAGGCTATGGTCAGGTTGGCTCCAGTTGGGAGTGCGCCTGGTGCCTTGGGATGGGAAGCGCATGGATCCTTGAGGTAGCCTCTCGCGTCAACGAAGACCAAGAACTACGGCGCTCGTTCAAGGCGGTACTCGGCGCCCTGGATGAGATCCAACTGTTGCTCAGATCGGAATATGGTGAAGAGGCTCGCCTCTCACCGGAAGTTCTTGCGAGAATGCTGAAAGGGGAGTGTGCACCAGGTGACACCGTGGCCCTGACGGGTTCGGACCAAGAGCGTTCGATCGCCTTCGCTGAGCTCGAACGTCGACGTCCTAGCTTGTTCTCAGACGTCTCTCACCGCCCTGCAGAGGGTGCTCCGAAATGGAATGAAGTCGTAGCCCTCCTGCATGACCCAATGGAAGAAGCGGAGCTTGAGCATGAGAAGACGCGCACGGCGCCATGGCCCACGGACCCCGGCGACTGAGACCGACGGATGCTGTTGTTCGCACCGGTCGCAAACATGCGTTGGTGGCGATGTCTGGAAGACCGAGTCCACAATCAGTTTGGATCTTCGACAACGCAAACCAGAAGCATTTGTGGAGAATCATGGACACCTACTACGAAAAACTGAAATCACTAGGCGATCATCAAGATCAGTATTGCGCGGAACTCGCACTGGCAAAGCTACTTGAGCTTCCGCCCAAAACGGTGACTGTTGAGCACGCAGACCTAGGACGTTGCCGTGTGGTCGTGATGCGCGACGATGCGGGGGCTTTCGAGGTACCGGATCTCGATCCGGCTCGACTATACGTATTTGCGATATGTGACCTGCCGCAAGGAACAGTACGCTTCCAAGGATTGCTGGAAGGGGCGCAAATCGACCCCGCAAAGCATTGGGAGGGCGGCTGCTACCGGGTGCCTGTCGACGCTTTGGATGACATGGATGTGAGTGTGCTTGCCTCGGCCGCTGTCCAGGAATGAGACCGAGGGTTCACGTGTTGACCTGGTACAAACCCGCCAAGGTGAACGTGGATCGATGGAGGGGGTCAGGCTGCACGGCCTTCGGATGGGTACGTGAGGTCGCGTATTCCGAGGTGGCGCTCCCAAACGGTGTAGTCCCAGCCCTTACCTGTGGGTCAGCCAGGCAGGGCGAAGTAACGCGAAATGTCCTTCGAGAGCGACTTCGGGTCCTAGTACCTGCTGACTGCTAGTTATGCGGCAATGCGCAAGGGGAACCGTGATGAAGGCTAAGAATGATGGTTGCAGTCTCCGAGCGGATTCTGTTTCCGAAATGTTTCCGAAGGGAGCCGACGATAGCGTCCAGGAAGCAGTCCGACACACGTGACTCAGATCGCGGGGAGTACTGATTTCACCGAACAGATTTGAAACAACATGGCCGTCCGAAAACCATTCTCGAGCCGGCGCCTGGCGCTCAACATCTCTCGCGTCTGTGAATCGATCGAGGGCCGCGCGAAGGCCGGCGAGCTCTCGACGGAGGAGGCGCTCCGGTATTTGGCGAGCATGGCCCAGCTGATGCCG
>JABDJF010000217.1 GCA_013002645.1 Myxococcales bacterium | reverse complement strand
CCCAGAGCATGAGGCTGTTGAGCAAGAGCACCTGGAAGGCGATGAAGATCCCGACGTGGGCGAAACCCGCCAAGGTGTAGTTGGGCATCCTTTTCTGCCCAAAGGCGTAGACCAGCAGTGTCTTGGTCCGGTCGGCAATTTGCTCCGAGCTCCAGCCAAACCGAGGGTCAGGGACCCCCACCCTGACCTGCCTCAGCCGCCGAAACGCGGACCATGAGAAAAATCCGAGCATACTCGCCAACAACAACGTCATCCAAATCGGACCCATCGTCTTCTCCCTGAGCTCAAGCGCGGAATCAGTACAAAGGCAGGCTCGCGCTGCGCGAAGGTTTAGGGGTGCCGCGCGGGGAAGTCAAACCCCACGCATCGGGGCGACCGGGCCTCGCATGACCCCGTCGACTATGATTTGAGGGTGGTTCGTTTGGCGTCGATGATTTTGCTCGGACTTGCCGCGTGCACGCCCCCCTCCATGCGAACGGTTCCTCGCGTCGTGGACGGCGAGGTGGAACACGGGGCATTCGTCTCGCCGTACGCCTACGAGTGGTTCATCGAGGGCGAGGCGTCGGCAAACCAAGGTCGTCATGATGAAGCGGTCATGGCCTTCGAGAACGCGACCGCGGCGCCGGCGGGCGACGCGCTTCTCATGTCCCGCCTGGCGGAGGAGTACGAGCTCAGCGGCGACTCGCGCCGTGCCGATCGCACACTTGCCGCGGCAAGGCGCTCTCATCCGGGCTCGCCGTGGGTCGCGCTCGCACAGGGGCGCATCCACCAGCACAGGGATGAGGAACGAGAGGCGATTGCGGCCTTCATTCGCGTCCAGGAATTAGCCCCGGGTTGGGATGCGCCCGTCGTTGCCATGGCGGACACACTCGTCGCGTCGGGGCGGCCCGAGCGAGCGAGCGCGATCCTGCTGGAGTACCTGGGCTTTTCGAGCCATCCGGGCTCAGAGCGCGCACGGCGCTCACTGCTCGACCTGGCACTGCGCCGGGGAGACGCGGAAACGCTCTCCCTTGCCATTGCTCTCGATCCGCATTCAACGCCCGCCGCCCGCGACCGGAAGGCTGGGAAGCTCGCCCTCGAAAACGGCCAACCCGCGTTCGCAGCGCGAGCGCTCTCGGCAGCCCCGGCTTCTCCGGAGAATGTCGCGCTCTGGCTGCACGCGCTCTTCAGAAGTGGCGGGCGAGCAGAAGTCGCGTCTTTTTTGCGCAACAGCGATGGCCAGGGCCTGGGAGACTGGGTCGAGCGTGTCGACCTGCTCTTGAAGATCGGCGAAGTCGAGCGCGCGCTCGACGTGTTGAAATCCATCACGCCTTCTCCCAAGGTCGCGTACGCTCGGGGGCGCGCGTTGCTGATCGATGGGGACTACGCCGCGGCGGCCGCCGCATTCGCCGAGGTCCCGTTCGGCTCGGCGAGCTTCGAAGCAGCACGATTGGCGCTTGCGGCCTGCTCGACGGCACAGGGCCGACCTGGCGCCGCGGCGGAAGCGTTGAGCCAGGCTCCGCACGACTCTCTTGCAGTCCGACAGACGCTGGCAGGGATCTATCTGGAAGAGGGACGGTTGAGGGCGGGCCTTCGTTTGTTCGATCCAAAACGAGACCTCGAAAGAGCGGCACTTGCAGCGCTCTTCGAACGGGCGGGGCATTTTGAAGAGGCGGCGGCTTACTACGCGGCCATCAGAGCGAATGGGCTCGAGGAGCCTGGGCTCGGCGCCCGCGTCAGAGCCGAGAGGCTCGCGTCACGGGGCCATCTTCGAGCAGCGATCGCTGTTCTCGATCGTTGGACCGTTGCGGCGCCCGATGACCTTTATGCAAGGGTGCGGCTGGTCGAGCTGCTCGCTGCGGACGCGCAGGTCGAGGTTGCCCACGAGCGGGGCCGCCGGGCGCTCGAGGTCATCGACGCGCCGCAACTCCGCGCACATCTCATCGCCGTCCTCGAGCGCAACTCCAGGGTGAAGTAGCAGGCGGCGATCAATACTCGCCGAAAAGATCTTGAATCCGCACGTCCAGCGCGGTTGCGATCTTGTAGAGCGAGCTGATCGACGCGCTCGACTCGGCCCGCTCGATTTGGGAAAGGAGCGATACGCTGAGACCGGTACGGCGGGCCATCTGCTTCAAGGTCAAGCCTCGGTCCTTGCGGAGCCCACGAATGGTCTCTCCAATCACGCGATGAAGGTTCTCTTCGGGCGTGCGAAGGAGGCCCTTCTTGCGCATGACGCGATCGAGGACTTCGCGAAACTCATCCGGGTTGAACGGTTTTTTGAGGTAGTCGACAGCATCGAGCTTCATCGACTGGACGGCGGTGTCGAGAGACGGATAGCCGGTGAAGATCACGACCGCGACATCGCTGTCGACTCTGCGAATCTGCTCGAGGACTTCGACGCCGCCGAGGCCGGGCATCATCAGGTCGAGCACCACGAGGTGGTAACCGCCGTCTTTGACCTCGTCCGGCGCATCCTTGGGATTGGCCAGAGTCGTGACCTCGAAGCCGTCCTTGGTGAGGAAGGTCTCCATGAACTCCAAGATCGCCTGGTCGTCATCGACGACGAGTACTCTTACCGGTGGTAACGCCTTTGCCATCCTGCCTCCGCCGCAATTGTAATTGCAGTGTTGAATTCTAGTCGGGGAGAGAGGATTCGAACCTCCGACCTCACGGTCCCGAACCGTGCGCGCTACCAAGCTGCGCTACGCCCCGTATTTCAAGCTCGGCGGAATCTAGCGTTATCGTCGAGCACTGTCAAAGAGCTACCCTACATTTACCCACATGTAGACTTGGTACGCATCTGCCCAGGGGCCTGCGCCTTCGATCCACGGGCCGAGATCCATGCGGCCGGACGAATCAAAGCCCAGTGATTTCCAATGTGAAGGCCGCTCCAACTGGAGCTCGAACCCAGGCAGGAGCGCTCCTGCGACGACCTCCGTGCCCTCCTCTTTCAGCGGCGAGCAGACCGCGTAAAGGAGAGTGCCACCCGGGCGCACCAATGGGGCCACGGTCTCGAGCAGACGGCGCTGCTTATCACCCATTCGGGCGGGGTCATTCGAGCCGGTTCGCAGTAGAATTTCAGGCCTTCGGCGCAGCGTGCCGAGCCCCGTGCATGGTGCGTCGACCAGAACGCGGTCGAACTCACCCTGGACCCCACCCTTTCCGATAGTCCAATCGACGGCGGCGGTCTGAAGGTTCGTCCGCTCGAGTCGAAGCCTCTCGAGCTCGGCGGGGATCTGTTCGAGGCGATGCTCGTGAAGGTCGGTGGCCGCGACGGTGCCAGCGTCGCCGACGGCTTCCGCGAGCTGAGCAGTCTTGCCCCCTCGGCCGGCGCAGGCGTCGAGCACGCGGTCGCCAGGCTCCGTGCCCAACATGAGGCCGACCAACTGGGCGCCTTCTTCCTGAGCCGCGAACGCCCCTCTTCGGTAGCCGGGCAACGCTCTGGGATCGCCTGCACCGCGGATGCGCAAGCCAAGGGGCGATAGGGCCGTTCGTGTCAACGACGCGTCGGGCTGCGCGGCGACAATCGCGTCGGCGACCGAATCTCTATTGAGGTCCGCGCGTACCCGCAGATCGATCGATGGGGCGGCGTCACCGACGCGAAGAAGGCTCTCGGCGTGCTCTGAGCCGATCGACGAGCGCAAGGACTCGCGCAGCCAATCCGGAACCGCCAGTGACGAAGGCGGCAGCGGGACTTCGGGGCGATCGGCGGCCACCTTTCGAAGCACCGCGTTTGCGAACCCGGCAAGCCTCTTCCCGCGCTTCATTCGCACGAGCTCGACCGCATCGTTGACCGCGGCATGCGGGGGCACCCGCTCCAGGTACAGGAGCTGGTAGACGGCGCTCATCAGAACGGCCCGCGTCCAGTCGTCGACCTTGAGCGGCCGCTGAACGTGTCGGCGGATCGCGGCTTCGAGCTCGGGTACCGTCCGCAGCGAGCCGTACACGATCTGAGTTGCGAGCGCGGCGTCGACGCGTTTGACCGAAGCACGACGAAGCTCTGCGTCGAGGGTCGGGGTCGCCCAGGCGTCATCGCTGGCGACCCGCTGCAGCACGCGCGCCGCGATCAGTCTGGCTGGGGCTACCACGGCGCACAGCTTAGTCGGGTCGCCCTCGCGGGCACGGAGATTGGAGGCTGGGTGAACGCCGTGATAGGTTACGGCCGTGGAACCGGGCCAGAGGCGACCAGGCGCAAGCGAGACAGCCCGATGAGCGCCCTGGTACTCGTCGGGGATCCAGATCCGTTCAACCTCCGTTTGCTTCACGAAGCCTGCGAGGCTGCCGGGTACGACGTCGTGACGGCGGCGGACGGCCCCGAGGTGCTGGCCATGGTCGCTCGCCGGCCGCCGGATCTGCTCATGCTCGACGCGACGATGTCCGAGGTCGACGGCTTCGAGATCCTGCGCATTCTCAAGGCCGACACCAGCCTCGTGAGCATTCCCGTCCTGCTGGTGACCGACGAGGGGGACGTCGATGCCCGGCGTCGCGGAATCGAGCTCGGCGCCGAAGACTACCTGACTCGACCGTTCCGCGTGTTCGAAATTCAGCAGCGTGTTCGTAACGTCTTGCGCGCTACGCGGCGCGACCGCCTCGGTATTCCGGAAAGCACCCCGCCTGCCGATCAACGTGACCCGGTGACCGGTGCCGGAACGCCGTCGCAACTCCTCATCAGCTTGGACTACGAGCACACGCGCGCAGAGCGCTACGGACATCCACTGAGTTGCATCGTCGTGAGGCTTGGCAACTCGGCGGGAATCGCGTCGGCGAGCGAGGATGGCACCTCCGACCGCGCGATGGCGATGATCGGTGGCGGGCTCAAGTCCTGCATTCGCGCGGTCGACCATCTCTTTCGCTTGCGGCGCGACGAGTTCTGCATCCTGCTACCGGAGACTGATGCCCGCGGCGCTGGCTACGTGCTCCGACGCTTGGAAGGCCAGATCGAAAGCGGCGAGCTCTGGGGCGGGAGCATCTCTCCACGTCCCGAGGTGCAGATTGGGCACACGAGCACGCCGGAGATCAGCGTCAAGAGTGGAGAAGACCTCCTGAAACAAACGCGGCATGCGGTCGTGCGCAACGCTTAGAAAGCAACGGCGAAACGCACGACCCAGACCACGATGGCGCAGCCCGCAACTGCGAGTGCCCAGCGGTTGAGTCCAAAGCGATCGACGACTTCGCCGATCGACCAGCTGCGCAGGGCGGCAGCCAAGCCGAGCGGTATGCAAGCGGAGACGATGAAAAACAATGCCAGGCCCAATGGGTTCGCGCTCGCCGCCAGCGACCACTGGCCGCGAATGCCGTGCGCGAACGCCGTCGTGAGCCCGCAACCGGGGCATGGTGAACCGGTGAGCAAGAGGAAACCACAGGGTGGAAGGCCAAGCTGGGTGTGGGTCCCGTAACCGCGAACGTCGGGTTGGATCGCAAGGGCCACCGCCAGAACGGCGATCGCGCCAGCCACGATGCCCAACCAAATCAAGCGCGGTGAGATGGGTCCGTCAGGGCCTTCGTTGCGGATCGTCGTCATCGGTTGGCTCTCGCCAGTTTGGGTTACGCCGGAGCTCTCCGTCAATGTTCGCAACGCAGGGCCGCTCACAGCAAGCCTCACCAAGTACCTCGTGAACATCACGCCCGACGGGGTTCTCGTTGCCAGCGGCAAAGTCCGCGTAGTGGGCGTGGAGGCACTTCACACCGGCGGAGGATCCACCGACTCCCCCTGTCGGACGATGGCGCGCATCGGCCGACAGCAGGGCCTCACGCTCGCGAGCGTAGCGCGCGTGGGCGGCCTCGAGCGCGCGCATTCGCTCGGGATCGGCGTCGACCTTGGACTGCGCCTCCCGAACTCCGCCCTTCGACTCGAGCCGGGCTATGCGACGATGCGCCAGAGGGCAGGTCAGCCAGTAGCGTGTGGGAAACGGCTCGCCGCTGTCGAGAACGGGAGGGACCGCGGCAACGACGGGCAATCCGAGGCCGCACCTGCGAATCACCGTCGACGTCGCACGCAGAGGTCGTCCGATTTGGAGAGCAAGCACCTCGTCGTCGCGCTCCGTCACGCTCATGATGGGCGCATGCAGTCTTTGACCTCGGTCCAAAAATCGGATTCACCGACGAGCTCGAGCATCATCACCGCCTCGGCCGCCGCGCGATCCGCTCTCGCCCCGCTGTCTCGCAGGCGACCACAGATGTCTTCGGCGATCGTGAGCCTCGTCGCGAGCTCAGTGCGTGCCAGTGCGAAATCGTAATCCTCGGCCCACTTGAGGGACCAGACCTCGTCCGCCACCCAGTCACCAAAAACCGCGCGACTCGTGCGGGCTTTGGGTGACCGTGCTTGCGCGCGATCGAAGGCGGCGACCCAGGGGCGTCCTGGAGGCCTGGGGCTGCGGCCGTCTCGTAGCGAGCCGATGCTGTCGCCGACCCAGGCCATCGCCACGCCGAACTGCGTGCCATCTCGTGCGTCGATGAACTCCTGCGCTTGCTTCTCCCAGCTGCTTCCGCGTAGTGCTGGGAAAGGCTTGGCATCCAAGATCCTCAAGAGTGGCTCTCGGCCCTGAAGTCGATTCAGATAGGTTGCTTCGATGGGCTCCCATTCGGAAAAGCTCAGTTCTCGTTTCGCAGTGAGGGGGATCTTCTTGATGCGTCGATCGGCGATGGGCCTGCTTCCGCCGTCCGAGATCGACGGCTCCACGTCTTCGGGCCGGATCTCGGGTCGGTCACCCATCGTCCGACACGGGCAGCGATGGTCCGTCGTGATTCGACCGCCTAGGGGGGTTGCCGCCAGTCCCAAGGGAAACCGCCGGCAGCCATCCGGCTTGGCCTCCGGGCCAAGCTGCGCGTGCACCGAGCAGCGCTGATCGGACATGAGAAACACGCAGCCGCCATCGGCCGCCGTATTGAGCATGTAGTCGTCGTGGTCGTCGTTCCAGCCGGCCGAGCCCCGATAGATGCGACGCATCTCGCCGACCTCCTTCTTGGTCAGCGGCCCGATGCCGTGGATATCCGTGCAGCAAAGCCCGTCGCCGAAGCAGCTGTACCGAGCGCCCGGACGGGGAAGCAGCGGTCGCACTTTCGTCTTTTTCTTTTTGTTTCCAGCCATGAATCTGCGTGGACTTCCTTAACCTCAGGGAAAATGGGACTGTCCCCTTTTTCTGGGATATGATTTCGGCATGGGAGCGAGTCCTTCACCGCTCGTGGGTTACAACACGAACGTGCGCCATAAGGGAAAGCTGTATCACATTCAAACCGAAGATTCGGGTGTGAAGCGGCCGCACGTCATCACGCAGCTTTTCGCGG
>JABDJF010000203.1 GCA_013002645.1 Myxococcales bacterium | reverse complement strand
GCTGCTCGAGTTCCTCGAGAGCGTCGAGGTCACCCCGATTCTCGTCGCCACCAAAATCGACAAGCTGCCGGCCAGCAAGCGAAAGCTCGCCGTGGCAGCCCTCCGGCGCGAGCTCGACCGTCCGCTGGTCGGTTACAGCTCGGTCACCGGGGACGGGCGCGACGCGCTCTGGAAGCGCATCATGTCGGTGAGCAGCATCGACCACTCAGAGATGGCGAGCCCATCTTGACGTTCTAATCGTCGAGCTCGAGCTTCAAGCTCTCGCCGGGGTCACGAAGCCGCAAGTTCTGCGGATCACCAAGCATAAGGGCCGGGTCGGCCGGAGCCTCCTCTACGGCGGGTGACGGCGCGTCGTCCAGAGCTGTGGGCCCCATCATTCGTTCGATGAACTGCCGAATGTCCGCGCGTTTGTCCGGAGGCACCATTTGCATCGCGGCCGAGAGGTTTTCCTTCGCGCCTTCGTCGTCGTCCGCGCCTTGCAGGACCCGTGCAGCCTGAAGCCGGAGCTGCCAGTTGTCGGGATCGAGGCTCACCGCCCGCTTCATGTTGGCCGCTGCCGTGATTGGATCGTTCACCGACAAATGATACTGGGCCCAGATCGACCAGAGCAGCGGCGCATCGGGGCTGAGCGCCTCCGCAGCCTCGAGCTCGAGCCTCGCTCGCTCCGGCTCGTCGCTCCCGAGATAGACCGACGCCAACAAGACATGTGCGCGGGCGTAGCGAGGCCAACGCTCGATGACTTCTCCCACGATGCGGCTTCCTCGATCGAACTCGGCTTGTGCCGCGTCTTGCTGGCCGTTCATTTCGAGAATGCTCGCCTGGGCGAGATGGAGCTGCACCGTGTTGAGCTGACGGGGACCGTCCGGTCGCAGCTGAGTCGCGGCTTCGAATTCCCTCACGGCCAGGTCGACACCCCCGGACTCGAGAAGGATCGTCGCGTTCACCCCCCGAAGCGAAGGAGAGACCGGATCGAGAAGGAGCGCGGTCTCGACCATTGGAAGCGACTTCGCTCCGTCTCCCGAGCGGGCAAAGAGGTGCGCGGCTTCGGTCCCGAGGGCGGCGGCCAAAACTTCGGTATCCCGAAGGACTCGGACCGAAGCGGGCTCGGCCTCGCCGCCTCCCCAGGGATCGAAAAACGCCGACGGCTCCGCTGCAGCGGCCGATGCGTAGAGCGCCACCACGAAGTAGCCGAACATGCCCGAGGGATCCGCCGGTGCACCCGTCCCTTCGAGCGCCCAGACCTCGGCCACCATCGCCTTGACCCCACGCGCACGCAGAAGCGCAGTCATGGCAGTCGCCATCTCGAGCGGGTAGAGGTTCACGCGTCCCTCAGCCGCGTCGATCGTGGCAAGCGTCTGGTCGGCGCCAAATAGCTCGCGTGGGAGTGGCCGCTCGAGCGACCAGCGCGATGAGACCGCCTGCATCTTGGCCGAGATCTCCGCAGCGCCCTCCGGCCAGCCGTCGACCTCACCGCTCAGCATCATGAGCGACTCGTAGGGACCGACTTGGATTTGATCGCGCTCCAGATAGGCCGCCAGCTCCGTCGCCGTGAGCGGCCTCAGCGGCGGGGTCTCCTCGAGCGCTACCGTCGTCGCGAGGTACAAGGCGTATCCAATCCCCGCTCCGACGATCAGGAGCGCGACGACGAGAACCCACGGACGGCGCGCCCGGCCCTGCGCGACGACTTCCTGCGCCGGCTCGACGCCCCCTCTGCGCATGCACTGTGGGCAGCGTGGTTTTTCGTCAGATGTTTCGGGGACGAACTCCTTGTTGCAATGTGCGCAGTAATACATCGAGGACATCGGGCGCGAGCATACGGCTAGGGTGCGGGCTCGTCGACTGGCGGGTCAGGCACGAATCCGCTTCCGTGAAGCCGCGCGAATGCGAAGCCACACGCCTGGGCGCGGCCTTCGCGCCACTCTCGATCCCATTGCTCGATTTCGCAACGGCTGTCACCGAAGTTGATCTCCAGCTGCGGTTTGGCCTCGCCCGGGTAGGCGCGATCCTTGGCCGTCGATGGGAGCGAGCAGCAGTCCAGTGCTCGCAGCTTCTCGATGAGCTTCGCGTAGGCTTCTTCGGAGACGGTGCGGCTCACGGTCATCATCGTGCCGTCGGGCGACCGCGTCGTGGTGACCAGCTCGCGACTGGCCTCGAGCACGACGTGGGTGCTTCGCCGCCCCGCGCTGCGGCTGATGACGCTCCAGGAGACGACGACGGTGTCGGGCTCGACCTTCGGCAACGCGACCTCTGGTTTCGGCTCGGCTGGCTTGCAGCTCAGCAGCATCGCCAAGCAAGGGATCCAAATCCGCATTCGCCTGACTAGATCACGCTTCCCGCGCAAAGTCCACCGCGTGCGCCTGACTGAGGCCGCGTCATACTCCCTCATCGATGGACGATGCGCTCGACTGCCTGACCTGCGGCGCCTGCTGCCGAACAGGGAGCGACGGCCGCATCCTGATCCCGCCTGAGGACCTGCTTCGCTGGCGAGCCATCGGCCGCGACGACATCGCCGAAGCCGTACAACCCGGCCATTTTGGAATGCTCGGGTTTGCGACGCGGGAAGACGGCTCATGTGTGCACCTGGGGACCGCCGAGAGCGCCAACGCTTGCCGTATCTACGAGATTCGCGGAACGACGTGCCGAGACTTCGAGCGGGGTGGCCAGCAGTGCCTAGAGTTCCGAAGGGACGCCGGGTTCTGACGCTGAGGCCGGCGCTGACGCTGACGCTGACACTGGCACTGGCACTGGCACTGGCGCTGACGCTGACGCTGACGCTGACGCTGACACGGAGGGTGTTGCCAGAGCGTCGGTAAATCGAGTAC
>JABDJF010000185.1 GCA_013002645.1 Myxococcales bacterium | reverse complement strand
GGCTCGCGCTTTCCATGTCCGGTCCATAGCGAACGAGATAGTACGATTCGAGCAGCAGCATCCTCGCCACGACCGACCGGTTCAGCCGCGCATCGTCTCGTGCAGCTTGTAGCTTCGCCAGCGCCTGGCGTTGGGCGGCGTAGGTGTCGGACGCCGCGATCACCTCCGCTTCTTCGATCGCTTCGGCAACGAGAGCTGGATCACCGGAAGCGGGAAGCATGGGCTCCAGCAGGTGAATGCCGAAGAGGCCGTGCTTGGTGGTGCCGAGGTAGAAGCCCGAGCCAACGACGATCGTGATGACGCCGAGGGCGGCCAGAGCCTTCATGAGCCATGGCGGCCGTTTGATCTTCAGCTGGAGTTTCTTTCGCTCACGCGAGGGCGCTGATTCGAATTCGGGTCCGTCGCCACCGAGGCGGGGCATTCGGTGGACTTCGCCTTCCCCTCCTGCGGCGGAGGTCGAAAGGTCGAGCTCGTCCGACTCTGGAAGCTCCAGCTCCGCGGAATCCCGTTGCACGTCGGAAGCGCCGGGAATTGCCCCCAACGGTGGTGCCCCGGGAGCGCCCATGGGAGGCGGGGGTTCCGGCGGCCGCGGCGGCGCGTCAAGCTCCATTTCGAGCGCGATGTCTTCTCCGTCAGGGAGGTCGAGCTCGATGGGCCCGCCGCCGTGCACCCGTTCGGGACCCCCGATGCCGCTATCCATGAAGTCGTCCCGGGCGACGGGCAGATCTCTTTGCTCGCTCGACATCGGCAGGTCGGAATCGAGCGAAATCGCCGTCGGTATGTCGGTTGCCGCGCGCGGCGTCGGCAGGTCGGCGTCGGTGAGCGCCATGGGGAGATCGCTCTCATCGCCCAGCGGCCCGACGGCCCCCCCTGCCCCGCCGCGCTTCAAGATAGGCAAGTCCGAATCCGATTCCGGGGCACGGTGAAGCGGGGCCGGGAGATCGGTCCCGCCTGCAGCTTCG
Organism: Myxococcales bacterium; assembly: GCA_013002645.1. Classification (GTDB taxonomy): domain Bacteria; phylum Myxococcota_A; class Polyangia; order Polyangiales; family Houyiibacteriaceae; genus SG8-38. The sequence goes on along the minus strand of JABDJF010000185.1, from coordinate 3,531 downwards.
CGAAGCGCAGGCAAGTCCATGTCCGCAAACGGATCGAAGCCAGAGGGACTTGCATCGCGTTTTGGCGCGGGCAGATCGGCGGAGCCCGGATCGGCAAATGGGTCTAGATCGAGTGAATGGGCGCCGGTCTTGGGTGCGGGCAGATCCATGAAATCCGAGCCCACCAATGGCGCCGGCAAGTCGATTTCATCAACAGCAGCAGGCAAATCCGAAGGTTGCGCGCGGATCGCTGCGGCAGGGGCGGGGGGCGGCACGGCGGGCCCCATCCCGACTTTCGTCCGTTTGGCGCGCGGGGGCGTGGACGCGCCCGGCGCGGCACCACCTCCGACCTTCACGGTCGAACCGTCACGATGAACCTGAAAGCTTTCGCTGCATTTCGGGCAGCGCATCCGAAGCCCGTCGTCGGGCAAACGGTGCTCGTCCACGTCGTAAGACGCGTTACAGGACGGACAACTAACCTTGATCATTTCCCCACGGCCCCCCGGGGATCAAACATAACACGCCTGCTCCCTGTCTCATAAACATGGTAGCCGGATTCCGATCGCAGCGGAACCCAAAGAGGGATGGATGTGGATGTCCTACCTTGACGCCAAAGGAGCTGCGGGACTACCTTCCCGTCAATCGTGAAGCGAACCGTCCAGATCGAAATTGCCGGCGCCCGCTATCGCATGTCTGCGGACGCCGACGAAACCTACCTTCAGCGCCTCGCCGATATCGTCAATGAACGAGTTCAGGCGCTCGGGCCCAAGGCCGCCCGGGCGGCCACGCCAGCTCAACTGCTTGCCGTCGTGGCGCTCGGCCTCGCCGAAGATCTCGACGCGTCCGAACGGCGATGCGAGACACTCGAAGCAAAGACGCGGCAAGTGGTGGACACGGCGATTCGGCGAATCGACGAGCGCCTGCAAGTGGACTCGGAGCTCGCCCAGCAGATCGAGCCGTGAGCGGGGCCGAGACGGAGCAAGCCGATCGCGAGCTCCGTCAACGCGCCAAACAGGCGCTGCGAAATCAGATGCGGATGGTGCGAAGCGCGCTCCCCGAGTCCGCCTGCGAAGCCCGCTCAGCCGAGATCGGCAAACGACTCATCGGAGTCCCAGAGTTCGAACGTGCAGCTACGGTTCTCGCTTTTGCTTCGATTCGCAATGAGGTGCGTACCAGGCCCATCATCGAAGAGGCCTGGTCCACTGGAAAGCGAGTCGCAGTGCCAAGGGTGCATGGGGACGAGCTACGCCTGCACCTAATCGATGCCCAAACTCCGCTGACCGTCGGCGCGTTTTCGGTTCCCGAGCCAGCGGAGGACACCGCAGCCATCGAGCCTGACGAGATTGATTTCGCCTTGATTCCCGGATTGGCGCTCGATCCGCGTGGCTACCGAATCGGCTACGGCGGCGGCCACTACGACCGGCTGATCCCGCAACTCGCGAACGCGTGCACCTGCGCGGTCGCCTACGATTTCCAACTGATCTCGGAAGTGCCCGAGCTGCCGTTCGACGTTTCGGTCGACCTCGTGATCACCGACTCGCGTGTGATTCGCGCTGCCTGAGTCCGGGGCGATCGAAATCTCTGTCGGTGGTATAGGTTCGCCGTGGTTGCGGACGCAGCACAGCGAAAGCTCGACAAGCTTCCGGCCTCTCCCGGGGTCTACGTGTTTCACGACGCCAATGGAAAAGTGCTTTACGTGGGCAAGGCGCGAAGCCTGAGGAGCCGTGTCCGGAGCTACTTTCAAGCGGGCTCGAGCGACTTGCGCGCGTTCGTCAGCAGGCTCGAGCGCGAGTTGGCTGACATCGAAACGTTCGTCACCCACACCGACAAGGAAGCGGCACTGCTCGAGAACCAGCTGATCAAGTCGCACCAGCCGAAGTACAACGTGAAGCTCAGGGACGACAAAGAGTTCCTGTCGTTGCGGTTGGATGCGAAGCGTCCTTGGCCTCGGCTCGAAGTCGTTCGTCGGCCTAAGTCCGACGGTGCACAATATTTTGGACCCTACCATTCGGCGACTGCAGCGCGACAGACGCTCCGGCTGGTGAATCGATACTTTCAGCTGAGGACTTGCACGGACACCGAATTTCGCAATCGATCGCGGCCCTGTCTTCAGCATCAGATCAGGCGTTGCCCTGCGCCCTGTGTGCTGCGGGTCGACCAGGACGAGTACCATGCCCAGGTCGCCAATGTCGCTCGATTTCTCGATGGGCGGCACGATGAGCTCGTGCTCGACCTCGATGGGCGCATGCAAGGCGCTTCGGGCGAGCTCGAGTACGAACGTGCGGCGATCTACCGAGACCAGATCCGGGCGGTCGAACGCGCTCGAGAGGAGCAACGCGTCGCCGGCGTGCAGAAGTCGGACCAGGATGTGATTGGGTTTCACCGAGAGGGCGACCAGGTCGAAGTCGCCGTGCTGGGCATGCGCAGTGGCCGCATTTTCTCGGTCCAAACGTTTGCTCTTCGGCGCGTCGCGGTGCCGAACGACGAGATGCTGGGGGCATTCCTGGTGCAGCACTATGCAGACCGACCGTCGCTGCCTGACGAGATGCTGGTGTCGGTCACGATCGAGATGAGCGAGGCGCTCGAAGAGCTCCTCAGTGAAAACCGAAAACGCCGGGTCCGGATCGTCGAACCCAAGCGGGGGGCGAAAGCCAAGCTACTCGAGCTTGCGCGCGAAAACGCGGAGCACGCGTTCAGCGAGAAGGAACGAGCGCGTGAGGACGTCGAGGCGCGTCTGGCGGAGCTTCAAACGCTGCTTCGCCTGTCGGTCCTCCCGCGCCGTATCGAGTGCGTCGACATTTCGCACACTGGTGGCCAAGAAACGGTTGCGGTCTTCGTCGCGTTGCAGGACGGGACCACCGCGAGGGACCGTTACCGAAGTTTTCACATCAAGGGCATTGCCGGAGGTGATGACTATGCGGCGATGTACGAGGTGCTGATCCGACGGCTACGGCGCGGCAGCAGCGGAGAGGCTGGCTGGGAGCTCCCCGACCTGCTGCTCGTCGACGGCGGCAAAGGTCAGCTCGGCGTGGCGGTCCGCGCCCGCGAAGACATCGGCTTGCCCGACCTCGAAGTCGCTTCGGTCGCAAAGCCTCGAATCACGGCATCCGGCGAGGAGGAGGGCGACCGAGTCTTCCGCCCCGGCCAAAAGAACGCCATCCCGGTACGTGGGAACTCGGCGCTCTCCCTACTGCTCCTCGCTCGGGACGAGACCCACCGTGCTTCCAACGCGCTACGAAAGAAGGTGGGTCGAAAGAGGCGGCTGCGAAGCGAGCTCGACGGCGTGCCGGGAGTCGGCCCCAAAACGCGAGGAAAGCTGCTGAGGAACCTCGGCTCGCTCAGGGACGTCTTGGCAGCGACCGAGGACGAATTGATCGAGGCGGGCGCGACAAAACGGCAGGCGCTTGCGATCAAGGAGGCGCTGGGCGACCAGTCGCCGGCAGCGCCGGAGACGGCAGCCGCGGAGGACACAGCGATCGACAATGCGTTTCAGCCGGACTGAGAGGCAGGGGCGGGGCAGCGGCAGGGACAGCTACAGCTACAGCTACAGCT
>JABDJF010000172.1 GCA_013002645.1 Myxococcales bacterium | reverse complement strand
CACGCCATGAACCTCGAAACCAACTTGGTCATTCACACCGACCGGCGCGTGTACCAGCTCGAGCTCGTGTCTCGGAAAAAGGATCACATGCCACTCGTATCGTTCAGCTACCCAGAGGACGCCGTGGCGGCCTGGGAAGCGTACCTCAATGACCGACGGGAAGAGAGCGCAGAGGTCGCGATGGATCTCGGCCGCGCCTCGATCGAGGACGTCAACACCGACTACGAGATCACCGGGGACGAACCCCCATGGCGCCCCCGTGCCGTCTACGACAACGGCGAAAGAACCTGCATCAAGATGCCGCCGGGTCTTGCGAGGACCGAAGCCCCGGTGCTCCTCCTCGAGGAGCGCAAGCAGATGCAGCTCGTCAACTACCGAGTCCGGGACGGCTGCTACGTCGTCGACCGCTTGATTGAAAAAGCTGTGATGATCAACGGCGTCGGCAAGCACCAGCAACGCGTCGAGATCCGAAAGAACCATGAGAAGAAGAGGAGGCGGCGGCGACAATGACCGAGCTCGACGATCCCGTACGCCTCGTCAAGAAGGGAAACCCGTTGGCCCAGCGGCCCGTGTTGGCGATGGGGGTGCTTTGTGGCGTCCTGCTGGTCGGCGCCATCGCAATGGGTCGTGAGGGCGCCCGTGAAGCGGAGCAAGAGGAGGCTGACGACGGGCCGGAGGTAACGCTCGCCCCGGCGGACAAGGCCGCCGAGGAGGCCATTCGCGGGCTTCAAGACCGGGAGCGCGCCCTCTACGAACAGCCGCTCACGGGCCCGGAGCTTTCAGGGAGCGACGACTTCCCTGTGGAACCGTATCGCAGTCCACGAAGCGAGGTCGACCCGTCGCGCGCCGAGGAGGCGCTACGCCAGTCCCTTACGGCGTCTTCGAAGATAGAGATGCAGCATCTTGAAAGGATTGATGATTTGGCCCAGTCCGTGGAGCCCCATTTCGGCGAGGAAAGCAGTCACCTGGGTGGCGGGCTTCGCTCCGCAGAACTCGAAGCGCTCCAACAATTGGCCGGCGGCCGCGACCAACCGAAGTACGCGCAGAAGGCGAACTTCATTCGTCACGGCGCAGAGGACTGGCCGAGCGGATACCTAGAGAAGACCCGGCAGGGGCCGCTGACCCGCTATGAGCTGAAGAGTGGGGCGGTGATTCCTGCGGTCATGATTTCAGGAATCAACTCGGATCTTCCGGGGCAGATTCTCGCGCAGGTCTCCGAGGACGTCTACGACACGGCCACGGGCCGCTATCTGGTCGTCCCGCAGGGAAGCAAGCTCGTTGGCACGTATGACAACGAGGTGGCCTTCGCCCAGAAGCGCGCGCTCGTGATTTGGACGAAGATCGTCTACCCCGACGCCTCAGAGCTCGAGCTCGAGGGCATGCCAGGCGCCGACCCGGCTGGCTACGCCGGATTCAAGGACAAGGTCAATCGCCACGTCGCGCGCCGAATTGGCGCAGCCCTCTTGCTCACCGTCTTCAACCTCGGCGCTGAGCTGACAAGGCAAGCCGGCGAAACGGAACGGGGCTTCCAGACGCAATCCGCCGTGACGGCCGCGGTCGGGCAGTCGGTCGCGGAGCTCGGCCGCGAGATTGTCGAAAAAGAGAGCGAGGTGCCGAACACGCTCCAGATCCGACCAGGCTATCGCTTCAACGTGATGGTCAACAAAGACATTGCGTTCAAGTCGCCTTACCCGCGTCGGTGATACGACCTGAACGCCGTTAACAACGAAAAGAAAGGACAATCATGAACACACAGGAAAAAGAGACGACACACGTGGACTCGGAACCCCCTGAAGAATCCAAACACCGCGGGCCGGATGCTGACATCTTTGCGGTGATCAAGCGCAAGGGCCTCGAAAAAGGATTGTGGAAGAAAGTTGGAGTGGCGTTCAGGAACCGAGACGGGTCCGCCAATCTCCGCTTCGACTTCTATCCCCGCGATCCCGACACCGGGCTACAGCTTCGATGGAAAGAAAGCGACGACGACAACAACTGATGGGGCTCTGCGCCGTCGTCGCGGCGGCGGGGGCTCCTTAGCGCAGCGGCGGCCGTCCGTGGGACGGGCCGACTAGGGGTCCGTCCGGGGCGTGGGCCTGAAGAGCCGGAATTGGGGCTCGGGCACCGGCAGTGGGAGACGGCCGGCGTGGGGCGAGTGTGCGCGAAGCCTTCGCGGCAGGTCCGTGAGTCATTTCGAGACGGGGCCTGCATCGCCCCTACGCTGCTCGAACTCTAGGTGCCCTTCGGGCTGTGGAAAGACGAAGGCCCGAACCGGTCGTTCGTCGCCGTCCCGAGCCTGACCGACGATCAGCATGATGGGCTCCCGGCAACGGTACCGCGGATCGGCGCTGATGCCGTACATCTGGACCAGGTCATCGCCGCTCGGTTCCACGATACTGGCCGGGTGGTAGTGCCATTCGCCGACGTAGTAGGTGCGAACTTGGCTCTCCCAGCGCTTGGCCAGCAGCCCACGCAGACCCGCGACGCCTCGACGGAACCAACTTCGGCCACGGGTCGAGTCCTTTGGCGGAGGGAGAGCTTCTGCGACCACCGCTGTCGACTCATCGGTCGTGTAGTGTCCAACTAGAATGCCGCCTGTTTCGAGCGCTTCAGCCCGGCCGCACTCACGATCCATCTGCTGCCAGGATGCGGCCGTTAGGCGGAGCGCGTATCCCCCGCACGGCGTGATCCAGTGGTGGCTGCGACTCATAGAGCGCCACCGCCGCCTGTGAGATTGACGCCTGGAAGCCGGCGAACGATCACATCACCTCTTCGAGCTCGACGGGCTGGTAGCCCACCACGACCTCGTCAGAGCGTTGTTCGAGGACGCGCAGACCATCAGGGATTTTGCCCTTTGCCGCTCGTTCCAGGTACTTCACGGTCGCAACCGCTGCGAGCCACACGTCGTCGCTTCGCGCCGGGAACAAGGGCGACCAGCAACCCGGGCCCTCAAGCGTCTCGCCCGCAGCAGTCCACCGGGAGCGCTCTTCACCGAGCCACGGTCGCACCGCGCACTCGAACTCCTCGAACGGAAAGCAGCACGCGTGCGCTCCGAACAGGAACAGCCGACTCGCGTCGAACCCCAACGAGGCCGACAGGAAGTGTCGAGGGACAGACCACCAAGCCGCGCCGAGACGGCGGAGGACATCGTCTTCGCCGGTGCAGTCCAACACGACGTCGAAGGGTTCCAAGAGCGTTCGAAGTGCGTCGCCTCGGGGGAGCCGCGTGGCGTGCGAGATTATGCGTGACATTGGTGCGGCCCCCTCGAGTCTCGCCGCGGTGGCGGTTGCCTTGTTGCGCCCGAGGTCGGCGCCGGTGAGCGTGTGACGCACGAGGTTGCCGGCCTCGAGGTCGTCATCGTCGACGATGAGGATCTCGGTGACCCCGCCACGCGCCAAGAGCTCCGCGACGGCGGAGCCCAGCGCGCCGGCGCCGATCACGGCAACCGACCGCGTTCTGACTTCTGAAGGCAGTCGCCCACGTGCCTGGAGCCGGTCCGGGTGCCAGTTCGCCGTCTTGAGGTACGAGAGCTTCTTTCCCCCGTTGAAGATGTCGTGGCGGAGGCGCTCACTTCGGCCGCGCTCGTTGGCTCGGAACCCGTTCATCGGCTCGATCTTCGTCGGGACCTCAGGCGCGAGGATGGCCTGCCAGTGGACCTCCACTGGAGCGCCATTCCAGAGCGTGGGAATCGGGTACCCGAGCAGGATGATCACGGGCTCCTTGCCCCCAGCGCGGCGGGCCATCCAGCGAATGAACCTGTCGACGTCCATATTGAGTCTCACGCCGGTTCGCCGGAGTTCGGCCCACGTACCTGGGGCGTGCCACGGAGGAATCACGATCGGAGATGGCCACAGCCACCAGTACCCGACCCACGGCTTCTCGCTGGGTCGAGAGCCGCGGCGGCAGCTTCGAATCTGGGCGCCGGCCGCGTCGAAGAACTCCTCGGCGACGATGGTCTTGTCAAAGCCCGGGAGCGCGCCCCAGTGGATCTCGCCGTAGCGCCCTACGTGCCGGTCCCAAGCTGGCCACGTGTCGTCCCCCTCGTCGTGAATCACGGTGAAGCGGGTGTTGAGAAGTTCGGAGGGACACTGCGGGACCTCGAACGGCTCGTCATCCACCATCAACTGGTCGACAGCGGCCACCTCGAGCCAGCCGAGGCAGCGCTCGACGTGCCAGCGAAGTCGAAACTCCGCGTCGTCGCGGGGCTCAGGACCTCCGGCTATCCGTCCAAGGCGCTGTGATGGGCTGTCGACGCACGGCTTGCCGGTCCGCCAAGTGGCGTGACTCGCGCCGGACACGACGTTCCGATCTTGATGTGGGAATGTGTGGACGAGGCCGTTCTCTTGGGCGGGAAAGATGCGGATGCGACCGGTGGGGTAGCAGCCATCGACGAGCGCGACCCAGCACGTCTCCTTGGGCACGAACTCAGAGAAGCGCGCGGAGGTCAGCCGAAACTGAATCGCCCACGCGGACTCGGCCGAGATCAACTCCGGGGACGATTCCAGAGCGACGCCGGGGAGGCCTGAGAGGCGACCAACTGCCAACCGAATGGGCTCTGGCGCGTCGTCCACTGGTCACCCTCCACTACGCGAACCGGCCAGAGCCAGGCGCGGCCGGGCCTGTGGGCGGCGTGAAGCCTCCCTTCTTGGCCGATCCATTGTTCGGCGGCCCGGGGAACTTGGAGCCGAACATCTCACGCCAGAGGTTGCCGCTCTCGGTACGGTCCTCGGAGTCCAAAGCTCGCCGCGACAGGTCGGCGCCGTCCTTCACCTGGTCGTAGAACGCACTGAAGTCCTCGCCGGTGATGCGATGGAACACGTCATGGGACGGCACGCCGTAGTCGGGGAGGATTGGCTTTCCTTTCGCGAGCGCGAGCACGGCGTAGCTGCTTACGATCGCTTCGAGCGTCTTCACCACTCCCTCTGCCACGGACTCGATCCCGTCGGGGCAGTGCTCTCCGATCAAGCGCTCGAGCGGGAAACCCTTCGGGTGTGCGGGCTCGGCATAGTGCTCGAGCCGCCACCACTTGATGCACTTCACCACGTTGACGAAGTGCCCGTTGCACCGTGAGTTCTTGTCGCGGGTCCAGCGAATCTGTTCGAGGGGGTGGGTGTCATCCCACTCGTCCGCATCGCGGTCAGGGATTCGGAGTGGTTGTGTCCGCCACTCTTCTTCGCCGGCGGCCTGATCGAGCAGCAGCTTCGCGTCGAAGCGCGAGCGGTTGTTCAGCGCAAGCCATGACCGGTGCAGACGCCAGTCTCGAGCCTCGACGATGTCGTCGTCGGAGGTGACGGAGTCGGACTGAAGGATTCCGTATTCCTGCTCCGCAGGTGCCGACGTCGGAACGACGTCGAGCTCGACATAGCTCAGCTCGATGCCGAAGGAGCGGCCTTGGCCACGCCACTTCCCCTTGTAGTGCTTGTCCAGGAAGGGCTCGAAGAGAGCCAGCGCCTCCTTCGGCGTATGCTCGTCCTCGTCAAGCTTGGTGACGACGATGATGTCGACATCCGATCGGTTGTCGCCCTTGGGTCGGACACCGGTGTAGCGGCGGTAGCTGCCCTGCAGGAAGTCGCTGACCAGGATCGGCTTGAGGTCCTCGTCTGCGTTCAACCGGTCACGCAGGGTCTTGTGCCCGGTCTTCAGGTCATCTCGCATCGCCTTCGTCGGGCGGATGTCCCGCAGGAATTTGTTGAAGTCAGACTGGAGAATCATCTGGGACCTCATGGGTCTCGTCGACAGAATTCGCCGAGATCGGAAGGGAAAAGGAATGCTGATACGATCCGTCCCGCTCCAGGCCGAAGTCGAACTCGTACAGCGCCAACCGACCGAGCGCTTCGCGTTGTTGGCCGATGAAGAACATCAGAGCGTTGGGGCACGCGAAGAACACGTGCGCGCGGGCGCGGCGGTTCGGGCGTGCGTTTGCGAGCAGGCCCGACAACTGAACCGCAAGCTGATAGGCGTGATCCGCCCCATGGATGCTCTGCGGGGATGGACCTCCCACGGGGCTCAGCAGGACGACGCGGCCGACCGACGGCGCATCGGCGGACGAGAGATACTCCTCTACGTCCGCATGAACGTTGTGAGTAACGGACAGGCAGATCGCCATGTCGTCAACGTCGTCGTCTCGCTCTATCGTCTCCGCCACCCATGTTGCGCTCACGGCTGAGCCCTCATCCGGGCGCCAGACGCCCAAGTTCGGCTTCTGGATGGGAGCGGCACTAACGCCAGAGTTCCGGCTGAGCTCCCAGCCCGCCAGCAGCGCGAGCGAACCGTGGCATTCGAGCGCGATAACGGTTTCCGCAGCACGCAGCCGCGCTCGACGGTCTGCATCGCCAAGGAAAGCGAGCACCTGTGATGCGCTTCTTCCCCATGAGACATCTGTCGAGGGATGCCGCCCCTCGAAGTTCGCCGACACACACACGAGATCGTCGACCTCGGACTCGAGCCGCTCCGCGAAACGCACGAAGCTCCGCACGCCGATCGCAAGTGATCGAGGACTGCTTGATTCCGCCTCGACGAGGAGCCCCTCTCGTTCGCACAGCTCTCGGAACGTCTTCTCATCAAACGAATTCGGACCGTTCATCAGAAACTGCTGAATTAGGCTCTCGTAGGGGCACGCCGCGAGGTCGGCACTCGGGGTCCGGAGACCCGCCGCCTCGAGGGTGGCGTACACGTAGGCCTTGAAATCCCGACGGCCGAAGTGGTCGAGCTGGAAACGAAGCGTCCGCGCAAAGGTCACAAAGTCATCCGAGTCGAGCGCGAGGTGGGCCTGCCATTGCTCGCGGATCTTTCCGAGGTCGCCTCGGGGCCCGTCCTCGAAGAACTTGCGCGGCAGCTCCCCGTCGAACTCGCGCAGCAGTCGCGCCAGCTTGTCATCCTGCTGCCAGCGCCAGTTGGAGGCCAGGTGCAACCTGAACCGGGCGTGCTCCTTCACCAGGTTGGTGTAGGCGGTGTAGAAACGCTGGAGAAGCGACGACTTGGCATTGATGAACGCCGGGTCGATCAGGGCGGCCGAGCTGTAACAGTCGCGGTTGTCGACGTGATACTTCAGCTGGAAGTAGTCGGCGCTTGCCATCCACCCTCCGGCGTTCACGCCGGGATCTCGGTAGAAGACGGCGACGTCGTCGACGCCATCGGCCTCGTCGTGCTCGAGTACCACTCGGTCGACCATCGAACCAGGCCGGAGTAGATCCGCAGCCTGCCTCCAGAAGAACAGCCCCTGGTAGACGTCGCCTTCAGTCCTCGCCCCGACCTGGTTCAGCGCCATCTCACTCATCCACCGCTGTCTTGGTCGCCCTGCCGTGCTGAGTCACTCGGGGGCGCAGTTCGTCTGTCAGCTCGTCCGACGAGGAGGCAGCCCCCCCGGCGCGGATCCACTCATCCACGTCCTCCCGCTTGAACTTCCAGAAGCGCCCCACCTTGTGGCCGGGCATGCCCTTGGCGGTCACCCATGTGTAAACAGTGTCCTTGGAGACCCCCAGGTACTCCGCGATTTCATCGACTGATAGCCAGCGGTCTTCCATCGAGTCCTGTCGGAAGCAGACGGACCTGTCCCGAGAACGGCAGGTTAGCACTCGGTCTGGTCAGTCTCAATTGGGTTTGGTTGGGTTGGGCCGGAACGTGTGTGATTTGTTGGGCGGCGCAGTTCTGGCCCGCCCCGCGAACCCCGAGGCTCCAACTGGCTGAAGTTGCTTCCAAGTATCGTTCTGCTCCTCCCGCACCAGGCTTTGGAGCACCCGCCGCAGGATGGGTTCGAAGTTGGGTGGACGCCCGATCCGAATGGCAAGGCTCGCCTAGCCCGTGCCGCAACCAGGGCAGGGCGCCCTGGTTGCCGCGGACGGCAGTTACTCAGCCGCCTCCTCAGTGGCGACGGGCTTCTCTTCACGAAGCTGGAACTTCGTCTGAGGAAGGATGTCGAGCTTGAACGTGAAGCTCCCGTCTTTGTTCTCGAAGGCGACGCCCCCGCGGTTCCAGTAGCTCTTGCCGTTGTCGGCGGTGTCAATGACGTAGATGGTGTGCCTCTTGGTGCTCATGGTGTTCTCCTTTTTTGTGTGCCGTGGATGGCAGCTCTCTCACCGAAGCAGGAGAGCTGTCTCCAGGGCCCACGGCCGGCGCGTTCATTGCGGAGCAACTGGAACATCAGCAACCGCTGTGACAGCTCCGCTGGCGCTTGTTTGCAAGAGTGCAGGGCGTGAAGCGGTGAATGCAGCGCCCGCCTTGGAGAACCCTGGCCGCACCGAGCAGACCTTTGAAGGCAGGGCAACGCCCTGGGGAAAGCGGTCAAGCTGGGCAAGACGGATCGCCGCCCCGGGATTCCCGGAGAAGTCAGGACACCCCAGAGCCTCCGGCAAAGTCGGGGCGGTTCAGTTGCCGATGGCTCGACAAGCGCGAATTGAGCGCGGCATGCGCCTTAGCCTCGCGCAGTGCGCGCAGCTCATGCTCACGCTCGACGTCGTGTGGGACCGAGGCTTTCGCTCAGGCTGCGCGTCGTGCGTAGCGATGATGCAGTCCGCCGACCGTCGGGAGGGCGATGACCTTCCCCCCATCGGCGGACTCGCGCTTGCGGAGCTCCGGGGCGTCTTTGCCGAGCGCGAGGTGGGTCCGGGATCCGTGATAGTACTCGAGGTACTGGTGCAGGATGCGCCGCAAGTGCTGCGCTGTGAGAACGATGACGTGGTCGAGGCAGTCCTGCCGAAGGGTCCCGATCACGCGCTCGCAGTATGGATTCTGCCACGGGGAGTGCGGCGCGGTGAGGACCTGCTCGATCCCCATCGCACGCACGCGACGAACAAAGTGCGCGCCATAGATCTTGTCTCGGTTTCGGATAACGTACTTCGGTGCGGAGTCATCGGGGAAGGTGTTGACCAATTGCTGACCTGTCCACTGTGCGGTCGACGGGGTTTTGAGGAGGGACAGGGTGTTGGGGTCCATCGCATGTGAAGTCCGCTCTAGGTTCTGTCCGACAAGCCAAGGCGGTACTTCACGTCATAGTTCATCACGAAATCTTGCTCTTCTTCTGTCAATCCATATTGCTCAGCCAAGATTCGGTCGATCTTGTCGACTTCAGATTTGCAGCCTTTGTAGTCGAATGTCTCGATCCTCGACCCGCTCTTCGTCATGAGCCGCGATGTCGCCTTGAGTCGTTTCAGGTACTTGAGACCAAGTCGCGCGATGCGCCTTGCGACAGACTTTTCTGAGCTGCCCGCTGCGACCGGAAAGGCCAGCAGATCGCGCCGGTTCAGATTTCGGCAATCCGATAGAACGTTCCAAAACCAAAAGAAGGTCGACGATGAAAGGTGAGCGATTGTCCACTGCGCGTCGTTCGCGCTGGCACACCTCAGCGATTTTAGCTCCGAGGGAAGCCGGCTCTTACCAGTCTTGATGTCAATCATCTTTGGCACTTCGTCTAAGAACTGGAGGAAATAGCCAAATTTCCGCGTGTAGTAGACCGAGGCCTTCCCTCCCTTGACCAAGAAGCGTTCGAGAGGCTCCTTTGCCGCCGCCACCTTCTCAAAGGCCGACAGCTCCACTTCGCTTCCGAGTTTCTCAAGAGACGATGAAAAGACGGTAAAGCACTTCGGTCTTGCCACGAATTCCAAGCGCGCCGGAAAAAGGCTCTGCCGTTCGGCGCTATTCCAGCGCAGGTATCTGCTTGTGAAAACTTCTGGAGCTTCACTTGCCTTCCGCCGCCCGACCAAGATCGTGAGCCTCTTCTGCGCCCCATCAAATAGCTGAGACGGCCTGTTCGCAAACGATGAACACCAAAACCGGTCTAGGCTGCGAACGGTCAGTCCTTGGAGAGATGAAAAGCCATCAACACCGAAGATGGAGATCGGAACGATCAGCCCAAGGCGACCCTCCACTCGCGCGAGGGCGTAGCAGCGCTCAAGTACCATCGCGTATAGATCGCCGCAGCGCTCCGTCTCATAGCCGCGAACCGTATATTGATCGCGCACGGTCCTGTATTCGACATAGGGTGGGTTCCCAATGATTACGTCGAATCCGCCGCGACCCATGATGCCGAAGAACTCGGCGAACCAATGAAATGGCGCGTGGCTTTCCCGCCATTCGTCGAAGGTCCCCCGCTTCTGGACATCGACCCCATACTCGGCTCCCAGCAACTGGTCCAAGTCTTCACGCAGCGAGCCGATCCCATTCCTAAGTTCCTCCTTCCGCTTGGCGAGCTCCCGCGTATCCATGCTCGAATCGACCTGCATCTGTTGGAAGTCTCGCAACCCACGTTCAATCGTCGCCGCCTTCCCCAAGATCTGCTCGAGCTCATCCTTCGCAACACCGAGCACGCCTATGCTTAGGACAGAGTCCTTCAGCTCATCTAGCGTGGCGTATCCGACGAGCGTGTTGCCCGCTCGGATATTGAAGTCGACGTCGGGGAGCGGCTCCAAGTTTCCAACTGCGTCGACTTGTGCGACGAGCTTGAGGAAGAGACGCAACTTACAGATCTCAACAGCCTCAGCCATGATGTCAAGACCGTAGAGATTGTTCACGATGATCGACTTCAGGATGAAGTACGCTCTGTTGGAGTGTCGCGAAACCTCCTCCAGCACATCCCTGAAGTCTTGGTGCTTGAGTTTCGATTCCGTTTGCGCTGCAGACCGCCGCTTGCCTCCGCCTTGCGGCCGTTGCCCTTCGAATCTCTGCTTGTGATACTCGACCGCCTCCCGAGCTGATAGGAGCCGAGAAGAATTCCCAGCCCGGATATAGAGTTGCTCAGCTTCCCCATCTTTGATGTAGACGGCGGTCGGCGAGGGCGAAATCGAGATACGGCACACGTCCTTGTTGTCTCGCGTGGCGAACGAAACGTCGATGCACGCGCTGGAGTGCTTTCCCACGCTACCAAGCACGAGCGTCGTGATCCAATTCTCGTAGCCATCGCGATTCCCGAACCGGCTACCGAGTACCTTGAAGTCGTGCTCTATCCCGAAGCCTTGGCCATTGTCGCTAATCCCGATGAGGAGGTCGCCTCCATCAGTGTTGAGCATGGCGGCTACGGTTTTTACAATTGGCTTCTCGAGTGCCTTGTTGGCGCGGTTTTCCCTCACATCCCATCGGGCTGTCGACTTGAACTCAAGAGTCTGGCTCTCGCCCCTCGCGACGAGTTCGTCAATTTGTTCTTCCGGAGTTCTCGGTGCGACGACATCGGATTCGGATACAAACGCCTCCATCCGCTCAAGACACGATTCGTAGATGGGCTGGAGGATGTGGAGGGCCGCAAAAAGGAACGCACCGCTCCCGCACGTAGGATCAAGGACGCTCATACCCGGAGTCGACTCTTCCCCCTCCGCGCGCGCGACCCGTCCAGCGATTACGTGGTAGAAGGACCGCAGAAGCTCTGGGCCTTCGCAGTTTTCGACTACATCCTGAGCGAACTGCCGTATGTCCAAATTGTGTGTCACGAGATCGTCGATCCGCCGGATCTCACCCGCAGCCAACTTCGCGCGAAGATTCAGACAACGCCTTCGGCGCGCTACGTGCTCGCGCCACGTCTCAGTCGGAAGCGCGTAGAGCGCCCCGGCTGCCTCATTCCAGTCTTCGCGCTTGCCCGCATCAGTCACTCCCGCCTCAATGTCTTCCGGGAGGGGGATGATGGCACCGTTCACATCGAGCACTCCCTTCCGCATCTCCGGATAGATGTATCGATCAGACCCATCCCGCAGGAGTCGCCAAAGTTCGGAATCAGGGTGGAAAGCTACCGCACAGCGTTTCTCGACCTCTTCGAACAAGTACGGGAGGACAGCGCTCTTGGCGATATGCTCAGTAACGTCCTCCTTCGTGTAGTAGGCCCCCATCTGCTTCTGGTTGATGTACTTCTCGAAAATGTGCCCTAGGACATCGGGATTGATCTCCCGGTCGTCCTTCAGAGACCGGGTGTCGAGGTGCCATTCGTACTGTCCGAAAAACGCAAACAGATTCTCGAACGCCTCATCCGGGATGTCGATCTGAGTGTGCGCCTCTTCTAGTGCGTGAAGCTCGAAAAGCCCTCCGTTGAGGTAGGGAACGTTGCCGAGCAAATCCGTGAGATCGTGGTCCAACTCCCGATGCTCTGGGACCTTCGAAAACCCCTCGTGGAATAGGGAGAGAAGGAAAAACCTGTAGAACGATTGGAACTTACCCCGTCCCCCGAGTGCTTGGACCCTCCGCAGTCTGCCTTGGAGGTAGTCCGGATCGCCGTCCAAGAATCCCTTCTTCTGAATGAAGTAGACAAACATGAGCCTGTTGAGCATGAGTGACGCGTACCATTCCTTGTCTCCCTGCTCCGCTATACCGGATATGAAGTCGAGAAAAGCGGCATGTTCTCTCTTGAAGTGTTCGTAGAACCGCTTGGTGACGCGATCACGGTCAAACGCGTCGCGCAGTTTGTGGACCGTTCCTGTTAGATCGAGTGCTTCCTCCTCGTCTAGAGGGATAGTGATCGTGTTCAATTTTTGGATCAGAGCGTCGCCGGATTGGCGTGCTGGATGGAACGCATGCTCCCGATAGGCGGCCGGTTGCCCGGGATGCCTCGCCACCCACTGCCAGATCTGCAGAGTCTTCTCGCGATCAATGAAGATGAGCAGGTGCTCGTACGCCGACTTCGTTACCTGCTTCTCGATCTTCAGCCGCGTCTTGTAGCTCGGGACGTCGCCTGTAGAGCACACGAAGACCTGCACCCCTCGTTTCTGCGCGATTCCCTGCAGGGGGTAGGAGTCAGAGTCGACTTCGACCTCCAGTGTTCCAGGGTGGCGGTCCCACCCTAGCTCTTCGATGAAAAGCTTCTCCAGCTCGAAACTCTGTAGATACTGGCGGACTCGGGGCAGCGTTATCTTCATTTGGCTACCGCTCCTCAGCGCCGAGCCCCAGAGAACATATGATCTGAGGCTCCCGCGTCTCCTCGTCCTCGTGAACAATACGGAGTCGACCTTCCTGTCGAAGCTCCATGACACGCTGCGCGAGCCCCTCGTCGCTTATCCCAGCGCGCAACTGTCGGTTCAGCGTGTCGACCGCGACCTGGCGGAGTGGGTAGTTGTAGACGTCCTCAACCGCCCGGCGCAGCTCATCCGTGGCGAACAGAGTCCCCTTCACTTCATCCGCGTAGCGCTTCAGTCGCTCGTATGTTCGAAATCGAGCGCCCGATGGGCGACCAAGCTGTCCCCCAACAAGCTTCTCTTCGGCTGCGATCAACTCCACCCCCTCTAGTACGAGCGCGTGATGATCGGTTCTGCGAGGCAGTGCCGGAGTATGAGGCTCACACGCGGCCTTCTTCAGAATCGAAAATTGCGATTCGGTGACCGGGTTCCCTTCAGAGTCCAGCCACGCCAGTGCATCGTTGCCCTCCGCAGTTCGTGCATAAACAAGCACACCTTCCGGTTCCTCTCTCGACGGAACGCATGCCTTCGTTGAATACGCTACATTGGCTAAGCCAGGGATCGTCTTCTCTAGCGAAGGATCTCGATCCACCGCGTTCTTCCAGATCTGGAACGCATAGGAGCCGAGATCGACGTCGGTGTCCTCATCCCCATCGAGGATTCCAGCCTTTTCCGTGAAGAGATCGCGAACGCTCTGGTCATCTTGGTCGTCTTCAAAGAACGCCTCGTCTGTACCGACCACTTCCGCGTTCTCGAGCAGTCGCTGTCGGACCCGCGACCGCAACCGGATGATGCGCTCGACGCCGTCGGCGGGCAGGAACGAATAGCAGGAGATGGTTTCCGCCTTCTGGCCGATTCGATCCACGCGGCCAGCGCGCTGTATGAGACGGACTATTGCCCAGGGTAAGTCGAAGTTGACCACGACCGCTGCGTCTTGAAGGTTCTGGCCTTCGCTCAGGACATCGGTAGTGATCAGAACGTCCAACTCTTGCTCGTGTGAGATTCTCTGTCGTTTGTCGTTGCTGACCGGACTGAATCTCCAAGCGAGCATCGTTGGATTATCACTGTCGCCGGTCACCGCTGCGAGTCGCTTCACCCCTAGGGCCTCAAGCTGCGTCGCGAGGTAGTAGACCGTGTCCGCGAACTGAGAGAATACGATGACCTTCTTGCCATCGTGTCGAGACAATAGGTCAAAGAGTACGCGCAACTTGGCGTCACGATCGGAGTCCCACGCACGACACGAATCGAGCACATCGAAGAGCGCGTCATTGTCCCGCTTCAGATCCTCGGAAAGCTGAGGCAAGAATCGGTTTGCCTTCAGCCATCGAAATCTCGATTTGAGTGATCCGGCATACGCAGCGTAGATCTGTTCCGCGCGCTCACGGAACTCGGCCTCCACGTAGGTCCTACCTGCGAACTGTTCGTCACTCGCTTTTTCGTCACCATCTTCTTCGAAGAACAGCTCTGAGTCCGCGTCATTCAGACGCGCGTCGAGCAAACCCGCGTCCTGCGTACCAATCGGGATTGGTAGATCGTTCTCGATGGCGAATAGATACACAAGGTTGCGCAGGATATGACGCTGAGTGGACTGGAGGAAGGCATGGCCGGAACTCTCCAACCGTTTGAACAGGTTGGTACGGCAGAATCCCATAAGGCGCTTTCCCGCCCGTGACAGGTCTCCGATTACGCTCGCCTCGCCGGCTGTGGGCGGATCGTGCGGGCGCTCGTCGACGTAGTTGCCCAATCCATATCGCGGAAGCGTGAGTTCGTTAATCGCGTCGACAACGGGTTTCGAGTAGAGAAGCGCATACTGATCGCGAGGATCTCGATCGTCGATCGCAAACTTGACGGTCTTCGGTTCACGTACAGGAAAATACGATCTGGTTCCGTCTGAGAGCGATAGAAATTTTCGACCCGCGGTATCAATTGATGCGTAATTGTCCTTGATGAAGCTACGAGTGCGGCGAACCAGAAAGAGACGCATCAGCTCGCGCCAGTCGTCTGCATATTCGCTTTTCTCGAACGCCGCGAGTGAGCGGACAGGGCTCTGATGGCGTCGAATGAACTCTGTCTCACCAATCTCCCGAAGCAGGTTCTCAGGGCGAATGCCGACATCAGCATCTTCCGGAACGAAGAGGCGGAGTTGATTCGAGAGATCAAGGTAGGTCTTGTTGTAGGGCGTCGCCGAGAGAAGTATCACCTTGCTCTCGTTCTCGCGAATGTACTCTTGTATTGCTCGATAGCGCTTGCCCTCGCGATTGCGCAGGTTGTGGCTTTCATCGATGAGAACTATCCGATAGCGCCGCAGATTGGGTAACTCGTTTATTACGCGACCGATCGAAAGCACCTTCCCTCGCAGACGATACCGCGCGCAGTAGTCCTCCCACATTTTCACGAGGTTCTTTGGGCAGATGATAAGAGTCTCTAGGCCATGATCGTCCTCGCATATGCGTGCTACGGCCGTTGCCATCAGGGTCTTTCCGAGCCCGACAACGTCGCCAATCAGAACTCCGCCGCGCTTGTTCAGGTGGTGAGCTGCGATCTTGACCGCCGCTACTTGGAAATCAAAAAGCGTGTCACCAAAGTCCCGAGGAATGCGGAACTCACTCAGTCCAGCGCGAGCTTCTCGCGACAGATGGTAGGCAATCTTGAGGTAGATGTGGTGCGGCGGAAGCGGTTCCGGTCGTGCCCAGCTCTCCTCGATGATCTCTACCAGCTCCTTTGAGATGTCGACGCACCAGCGGTCATTCCAACGGTCCTCGAACCAGTTCACGAGCTTTCCGCAGGCATCTTGTTCAAGAACATCAAGGTTCAGCTCGCCGTGCCTGACTAGCCCAGCGAATGTTAGGTTGCTGCTGCCTGCGTATGCGACGAGCGGAGTGATTGGGTCTGGCCGATAGAGGAGATAGAGTTTTGCGTGAAGCGGATGTCGAAGGAAGAGTTTGACGACGACCTTGTTTGCACGAAGTTGATTCGCGAGTCGCTGGAGACCGGCTTCGTCTTGGTCCGTGGGTGCTCCGAGTGTAAGTTGTTCGCGAAACTCCTCGGCGAGTCTCCGTTTGAGGCGCAGCGCCGTCTGGTTGTCGATTCCGTCCTCGGACTTCAGAATTCTTGACGCCTCACGCAACTCATCCTGCGGTAGTCGTTGCATTCCGACCAGCAGGCGGCAGCAGTGACCCGTGCCGCCAGGCCAGCGGTCGATCTCCCGATCTATGCTTTTCCAGCCACGAAGGTTGAAGTAGCCAACGCAGAAGTCGGCCCTCTCCGACAGATTGAGCGTCTCTCGAAGAGCCGGAAGTAGAGATAGGTCGATGTTGTCAAAGATGCGAGGCATTGCGTTCACTGCTCATGGTTCAAAAGCCATCTTTCGTCTCCGAGGAAGTCGACATAAGATCTACCCTATTAGCAAACATGGCCTTCCGCTGCCGGAGGGCGACCAGAACTATCACCGTCCATAGGCGGCAACGAAATCCTCGAACGATTCTGGCGCACCGCGCCGATGTAACATCCTATGGCAATTCCCACAGACAACGGCGAAATCGTCCTTCGGGGAGAGATGGCGCGATCCGCCCGCTTTCATCGTGTGGATGGGAACTGTATCCCGTCGAGCCAGTCGTAGACCACCGTCGGATCGAGCTCCAAGGGGTCCGGGGTGAAGGCCAAAGCTCACGGAGGCCCTGGCAGACAACCAGGGCAGGTCGCCCTGGTTGTTGCGGGCTACGGTCACGCGGTGGCGGCGTCCTCCTTCACTGCGGGCGCTTCCTCGCGAAGCTGGAACTTCGTCTGAGGAAGGATGTCGAGCTTGAACGTGAAGCTCCCGTCCCTGTTCTCGAAGGCGACCCCCGCTCGGTTCCAGTAGCTTTTGCCGCTTTCGTTGGTGTTGATGACGTAGATGGTGTGCTTCTTGGTGCTCATGGTGTTCTCCTTTGTTGGTGCGCCGTGGATGGCAGCTCTCTCACCGAAGCAGGAGAGTTGTCTCCTCGGCCCACCGCCGGCGCGCTCACCGCGAAGCAACTGGAACATCAGCAACCGTTGTGACAGCTCCGCTGGCACTCGGTTGCGAGAGTGGACGGCGTGAAGCGGGGAACAAAGCGCCCGACCTGGAGAACCCTGGCCGCACCAAGCAGATGTTCGAAGCCATCTCAAAGCAACCGCGAAATACGACCAAACTGGGCCAGAGGGGGGTCGCCGCCATGGACGGTCGGTCATCGCGATTTCAAATGCTCGAACGATCTGGCTTCGCAAGGCATGCCGCGCAGTCATGAGGACGGCCATCGGTGAGATCGTAGTGCATATCGCGCTTCTCGAGCAGGCAAGAGAGCCGGTCTGCGAGCGTGCGAACGTCTGCAGGCACTTCGGCGGAGCGCCGATCTAAAAGGTCTAGAAGTTGGACGAGCGCATGTTCGACCGATCGTAGGATCGCCTCTTCGAGGGCCCCCGTCGGCCAGCCTTCCGCGAGGTTCCAACAGAGCGCGAGCCGATACGCGACCTCGCGCTTGGTTTCCTGATCGCCTCCTTCGCCGCGCCAACGAATCGGTCCGATATCGAGCGAGCAGCCCCCGCGGCCCGACGCGGGCGCGGCGTGCACGCGGTGCCAGCGCTTGGATTCGTGGGATTCGTCGAACAGCGAGCCTTGTCTGATGTCCTTCATCGAACGCCCCCGCTCTCGCGCGCGTAGGGCCCGTAGCTCGTGCTTCCGCCCCGGGTCCAGATGATGTTGTCGAGAAGCCTAAGGCCAAGCAGCGCACAGGCTGCACAAAGCGTCTCGGCCAGCTTCTTGTCTTCGGCGCTCGGCTCGAGATCTCCAGAAGGATGATTGTGAGCGAAGATAATCGCATTGGCGCCGAGCAACACCGCGGGCTGCAAGACCAAGAGAGGTTTGACGGGGGCCATCACGTCGGTGCCGATCGAGATGACTCTCCAGCCGAGCGGTCGGTTCTTGGGGTCGAGATAGATCGCCACCGCGTGTTCCCGGGTGGTATCCTTCACCATCTCACGAAGAAAATTCGCGACGTCTCCGCTGTCTTTGAGCGGCGCCTGCTCCTGATGGTCCTGACTGTAGTGCAGGTGAACCTCGCGAATCACGTGTACGTCATCGGGTTGGGTGCTGAGCTTGGGCATCGAGGCTCTCCTTCTGCTTTGTGCCGTGATTGGCAGCTCTCTCGGCCCGTCCGAGAGCTGCCTCACGGTTCAAAGCGGGCGCCGCACAAACACCTCCACGCACATCGACTCCGAGCTCTTCCTGCACCTTGCACCCCACACGGAAGGTCTGTGGTCCGAGCTTCAAGGGAGTGAAACGAACGTGGGTGCTCCGCGGGCCGAAGCCCGCGGAGTCGGGCACTAGGCCCGATGCCACGCGTCCCGATAGGCCGCGTTGTACGTCTCAACAACGTCGTCCTCGAGCTTGGCCCCTGAGTTGAGGATGAGAACATCCCCGAGGCCCTCGTAGCGGTAGTCGGCGAAGGTGTCGCGACACGAGAAGCTCACACCGTCGTAGTCGCATGCCTTCATCGCGCGCTTGGCGTCTTGAATGGCGAGAAGTTGTGCGGCTTGGTGCGTGATCTTGAGAATCATGGGGTTCCTCCGTTTGAGATGGGCGTGTGCCTCGTTCACCGGAACCGGCGAGGCACAGGACCAGGAGAAGAAAGGAGGGAAACCGGG
>JABDJF010000171.1 GCA_013002645.1 Myxococcales bacterium | reverse complement strand
GCCTTGGGTCCATGATTCGGAGGCGTCGGCGCCCTTCTTCCAGCGCGCGATCGAAGCGGGCATCAATTTCTTCGACACCGCCGACATGTATTCGCTCGGAGTCAGTGAGGAAGTGACCGGAAAGTGGCTTCGCGAATATGGCGACCTCGATGAGCTCGTCATTGGGACGAAGGTCTTCTTTCCAATGAATCAACGACCGAACATGGGCGGGCTTTCACGCAAGCACATCCAGCAAGCCTGCGAAGGCAGCCTCCGGCGTCTGGGCGTCGAGACCATCGACCTCTACCAAATTCACCGTTTGGATCCGCACACGCCGATGGAAGAAATGCTGGCCGCCTTGGACCAGCTCGTCACGCAGGGCAAGGTCCGCTACATCGGTGCGAGCTCGATGTACGCCTGGCAGTTTCAGCGGTTGCTTTCGATGTCCGAGCGGAACGGCTGGGCGCGCTTCGCCACGATGCAAAACCACTACAATCTCGTCTACCGCGAGGAGGAACGCGAGATGATGCCGCTCTGCGAAGACGAGGGGATCGGCGTCATCCCCTGGTCACCGCTCGCGCGCGGAATGCTTGCCGGGACGCGCACGACCCTTGGGGACAGCTCCACCAACCGGTCATCGAGCGACGGCCTCGATCAGATTCTGTACGACCAGCCTTCGGACTGGGATGTCGTCGATGCCGTCAAGAAGGTCGCGGCCGAACGGGGCGAACCCCCTGCTCGCGTCGCCCTGGCCTGGCTGCTTTCGAAGCCGGCGGTGACGGCCCCGATCGTTGGAGCGACCAAGCTCAAGCACCTCGATGATGCCATTGCGGCGGCAGAGATCGAGCTGAGTACAGAAGAGGTCGCAATCCTCGAAGCGCCGTACCGGGCCCATCCGGTCAAAGGCCTCGCTGCGCCAAAGGGTTGAGCGAGGCCCAGTCAGCCTTGATCGAGCTCGGCGCGCAGGCTTCGGATCATCAAACGCTCGTAGAGCCCGGGCGCGACGCGCGAGAGGACCGCGCTGGTCTTGCCGACGGGGGTCAGCACCAGGCGTCTCCGCCCGGTCTCGGCCGCGTTCAAAACCTTCGCAGCAACGTCGTCGGCATGGCCTAGCTTTCCCACCTTGGAGCGCGGCCGCGAAACCCGTTTGCCGTCACCTCCGAGCGTCGACGCTTCCAGGCCGGTTTCGACAAATGACGGGCAGACCATCAACACGCCGACGCCTTTTTCGGCCACCTCGGCGCCCAGGCTTTCGAACATGCCGTGCATCGCGTGTTTCGAGGCCGCGTATCCGCTGCGACCGTAGAGCGGCGCCAACCCCGCGATGCTCGATACGGCGATGATCAAACCACGGTTTTCGACGAGGTCGTTCATGCAAGCCTGTGTGCAGTGAATTGCACCGAAGAGATTGACCTCCATGACCCGTCGAAAGACTTCGGGGCGCGTCTCGGCAAACGCGCTTCGGTGCACGATGCCAGCGTTGTTGACGAGGACGTCGATGCTTCCGAATGCTTCGCGGACGGTGGTCATCGTCGAAGCGACTTGTGCCGGGTCGGTGATGTCGCAGGGAAGAACGACAGCTTCGATTCCCAGTGCGTCCATCTCCTCGCGAGTTTCGATCAATGGGCTCGTGGACAGATCGATGATGGCGATCTTCGCCCCTGCAGCCCCGAAGCTTCGGGCCATTGCGCGTCCGATTCCTCCTGCGCCGCCGGTGATGACGACCGTGCGTCCGCGAAAACTACGCCGAGCCAAGGAGACCTCGCGCGCGGGCGTAGAGCTCAAACGCCTCGCGACTGCTGAGCTTTGGGGTGTAGCCGTACTCCTCTTTGAGGCGCCGGTTCGAGAGCACCGGTCGATAGCGTAAGAACTTCACCCGCTCGGGCCCGTTCTCCGTCAAGCCCAGGCTCTTGAGGGTCCACAGAATCGTCTGCACGAGCGATGCCGGCAGGGGTACGTACGGCTTCTTGAGCAACTTCGCGATTTCACGCGGAGTGACCGCCCCGTCGCCGGCTTGGTTGTAGACACCGACCTTGTCCGAGAAGACCGCATCGACCAGGCAGGCGACCAAGTCCTGGTCCCAGATGAACACGAACGGAGAATCTGCGCCCACGATCCCGAGGATAATAGGCTTCTCGAACAGATCTGTGACCGGACTGTGCACGTCCGGCCCGACGACGGTGCCAGGCCGAAACACGATCTGTCGAAGCTCGGGACGCTCTTCGCGCCACCGTGCCAGCATGTCTTCGACGATGCGTTTGTGCTTCGAGTATTCGAACTCGTCGTTGCCGCGGAGCGGATCGTTTTCGTCCAACCAATCGGGATTGTCCGGATGATATCCGTACGCCGCCCCACTCGAGGTGACGATCAGCCTAGTCGCCTGGGCGGCTTCGCATGCCGCGAGGATGTTCTGAGTACCGAGAACGTCGACGCGGTATGCCAAGTCTTTTGGCGCACCCTTGGGCGAGCGAACGATCGAAGCGAGGTGCATGACGGTGTCGATCCCGTGCGTGCGAAACAGTTTCTCGAGCGCAGGGTCGCAAATGTCGGCCTGCGCGTAGTCGACGCCGGCGAGGCGCTCGCGCGGCTCGACCGCAGTCCAATCGAGCGCGACCAGCGCCGAGAGCTCGTTTCGCCGCTTCGCCAGTGCTGCGACGCAAAGGCGACCGACATAGCCGGCCGCCCCGGTCACCAGGACCGCGGGGCCTGCCCCCATCAGGCGCCCGGCTCCTGGTGCATCGCTTTGAACTCCTGAAGGCCGGGCGCGAACAGGTGCATGTTGGGGTCGACGTCGACATGAATGACCGACGGTTTGCCCGAATCCACACAGCGCTGGAGCGCCGCTTCCAGCTCAGCCGGATCGGCGACCCGCTCGCCATGGCAACCCATTGCTTCGGCCACCTTGTCGAACTGAATTTCCTCGAAATCGGCGTTGATCGTGCCCTGCTGATCGGTTTGGATCGCGGGGCGAAGCATGCCGAGCGCGATCGACTGTGTGAGCTTCACCATGCCCCACTGCTTGTCGCAGATCACCAGATAGATTACAGGCAACTCATTGCGGAGCGCGGTCTCGAGCTCTTGGAAATGAAAGCCCATCGCGCCATCGCCGATGATGCAAACGACTTTGGAATCGGGCTTTGCGATCTGTCCGGCGAGCGCCTGAGAAACCCCAGCGCCCAACATGCCGAACTTGAACGTCGACAAGAGCGTGTCGGGCCGATTGATTTCCGAGAAGAAGCTCGCCCAGACGGTGGCATTGCCTCCGTCGAAGACGTGGACCGTGTCGTCGCCGAAGAAGCGCTGGCAGGCAGCTGGCACCTGGGCGCTGTGCATCGGGCTCGCCGTGTTCTGAAGCGCCATGTCCAGTTGACCTCGGACTTTGCCCACCGCTTCGGCAAGACCGGCCGCGCGCGCTCGATTGGCCTGAAGTCGTTTGTCTTCTAGGGGTGACCGTTCGAGCTCCGCAGCCAGAGCTGACAAGAAAGCCCCTGCGTCGGCCACGATGGCGAGCTCAGTCGCCTTGTTCAGCCCGAGAATCTCTTCGTCGATGTCGACTTGGATCAGCTTCTGCTGGTCCGGCTTTCCCCATTACGGCGGCTTTCCCCACCAATCGGTCTCTCCAAGCCGCGAGCC
>JABDJF010000169.1 GCA_013002645.1 Myxococcales bacterium | reverse complement strand
CACTGGGCCCGACCGAGCTCGGCGGCTTCGGGTCACGGATCGCTGGGCCGCTGGGGCACGGGGATTTCGTCCATCGCAAGGTTCCGGTCCGGCGTTGGGAGCTCCTTCGTGGGCGGAGCAGTTTCAGGTTTCGGATCGGCCTCGCTCCGCTCCGGCGTGACGGAGGCGGCGGCGGCTGGTCGCGGCTGGGCGCTCTGGACACCTCGCTGCGGCGTGGCATCGGGCGCCGTTCCAAACGATGACAGCGCCCAGGCGATACCGGCGCCGAGCAGCAGGAGCGGGATGATCAACGCCCACCAGGAGCTCGAGCTCGGCGGCGCCTTGGACGGGACGAGGCTCAGGCGACACATCTCGCATTCCCCGTTCCGATCCAGAAGGAGCTCGTGCGTCTCGCAAATCCCGATCGATTCCACCATCCACCTCCAAGTCTATCATGGCAGAGCGGGTAGCCTTAGGGCCAATCGAGGCGACTTCCGTTACTGCACCACCAGGCACCGTGCGGCGCCTACGCTGTCTTCGTTGTTGTCCTCCGCGCACTCGAGCTCCACTGAAAGCCCGGCCGCTTCGTCGTCTACCGTCACGTAGAAATCCCAGGGCCCAATGTCCCCGGACTCCGGAATGTACTCCCACAAAAGGGTCTCGGTTTGGCCCGGCAACAACGGCACCGTCGTCGTCTCGAATCCGAGCAGCACACCGTCGGGCAGGACCCCTTGGTAGAAGCCGACCGGAACCCCGGCAGCGACCCCCAGCGAGCCGGTGTTGGCGATCTGCGCCTGAATCGTGATCGCGCTCGGGCACGAGCTCGTGTTCACCGAAAGCCCGGCGACCGAGAGATCCGGAGCGTTGAAGACGCCTTCGCCTTGGACGTTTTGGCGGTAGTTGTTCAGCCCGTTCCCCGACCAGCTGTCGTTCTCCTGCGCGGGGATCGTACCTGAAGCTTCCACGTTCGTGACATGATACGTGTGCTGGTTCCAGACCTGCCGAGTCCGTACCCACTTGTCGTTCGTGTCGCCGAAGGCGAGCAAGCCGTGCGTGCCCACGGCGCAGTTGTCGCGGACGATTTGATCGTCGTTGGCGGGTACGACGAACTCGGAATTTCCGTCGGCGTCGACATCCACGATCAAGGGGTACTCCGCCGCCGTGCGCGAGGAGTTCTCCAACTTGAGAAGCTCGCTGCCGTCTTCGCCGGACAAAATGTAAAGATGACACTCGTCGTTGTAGACGACCTCGGCCTTTCCATCGCCTTCGAAGTCGAACACGCTCGAACCGGTGACGCTCGAGGAGAGATCCTGCACGGCGATCGACCAGAGAATCCCATCGCTGCGGCCGGTGCTGCAGAGCTCCGTCGGCACCGGGTCGCCCGCGCAGTCCAAATCATAGACGGCGTAGTTTCCGCGTCCTGCGGCCGCGAACTCCGGGCGTCCGTCTCCGTCGAAGTCGGCCACCGTAGGCGCGCCCCCGACGCCACCGCCCGGGATGGGCACCGGCCCGAAGACCACCGTACCATCCACGCCGTTCAGCACTCTGGCGTTCCCGGCGCTGATGCTCACCACGTCTGGGTTTCCGTCGAGGGTCATGTCGGCGACGGCTACGAACCCATCCGGTGCCGCCGGGTTCTCCCAGACGAGAGTTCCGTCCGACTCGTAGACCTTGTTGCCACAAACGATATCGAGTCGGCCGTCGTCATTGAAGTCCGCAACCGCGGTGATGCACCACTCGCCGTTGCAACCGATCCAACCCTTGTCCTGCATCAGGGTTCCGTCGTTGTCGAACCATTTGCCGCCGATCACGACCTCGGCTTCGGGGTCTTCATCCAGATTTGCGAGCGCCGGATAGCCCTGCTTTTCTCCGCCACTGACGTCCGCGGTCCACTTCTCCGTGCCGTCATGTTCGATCACGACCAGTGCACGGTCGATTGTCATGAAGACGATCTCTAGCTCCGCATCGGGGTCGAGATTTCCAATCGCAGCGCCGGTTCCCCATCGCACGTTGTAGGTGCTATCCGGAATCATCAGGTTCTCGCTGCCATCTTCGCCGTTGAGCATGACGAGCATGTTGTTTGCGTTGGACCGGTACGCGACCGTGACTACCTCCGGCAGGCCATCCGCGTCGACATCGGCGATCGCTGGGGTCGACTGAACTTGGCGGTAGCGATCGTCGAGGCTCCATCCTTCCCAGTGCCACTCGATCGTCGGTTCAAACGTGACGGATTCGGGACGGAGCTCGCAGAGCGGGCCCGTCGGTTGGGGCAGGCACTGAGAGAGCGTCGGCTCGCAGAAATGGCCTTCGGGGCAGTCGAAGCTGTCGGTGCAGGACGCGCCCGGCGTCGCGCATGCGCTGGCGAGGCAGACGTCGCCCATCGGGCAGCAGACCGATCCGGCGCCGCCGCAGCGGATGCCAGATGCGCAGGGCGCGACGCACGCGCCTTCGAAGCATTCGTCGCCCACCTCACAGCAGACCGAAGGCGTGCCGCAGAGCAAGGACGACTCGCAGGTCTCGACGCCGCCGCTTCCCCCGCCTCCGCCGCTTCCCGAAGCGCCCGCTTGGCCGCCCGCGCCGCTCGCTCCGGAGCTGCCGCCGGAGCCGCCTCCGCCTCTCGAGTCGCTGTCTCCCGAACCACTGCAACCCACCGCGACAATCGCGGCGAGAACCAACCCAAGTCTATAAGCATTCATAGTGGAATATTATAGCACTGAAGGAATGTTGCGCAGCTGGCTTGTGAGGTGGATTACGCGATCATCTCGTCGATGAGCCCTCGCTCCAGACTGGCATGCCCAAAATCATCGACCGGCTCCCCGCCGCTCTTTCGCAGCCCGACGGCGGTCGCGACCGTGTTCAGCAGCTTGTTGTGTGGGGCGTCGCCGGCATCGACATACGTCCCGGTCCGCAGGTACCCGTCCGCACCCCCGGCCAGGATGTAGGGGAGGTTGTTGATCGAGTGCGGCGGGCCGTTCGAGAGGTCGTTGATCCATGCGCAGACGCCTTTGTCGAGAAGCGTTCCTGTCTCGGTCGTGTACGCCGAGAGCCGGTCGAGCAGCCTTCCGAACAGGCGCGCATGAATGCGGTCGACGGCCGCATGTTTCGACTGGGCATCGGGGATCGGGTCACCGTCGGAACCGTCCGCGAAAATGCGATGGGAGATCCAGTGGTACGAGGGAAACTGCTCTCCTTGCCAGCGGTAGCGCGTGCTGTCGTTGCCGTTTCCGATTTGCAGGGTCACCGCGTGGGTGTAGCCACAGGAGATCGCCAGCGCGATCACATCGATGTGTAGCTCTGCCACTTCAACGACCCGGTCGCCGTTCTGATGGTCCCCGTCGATGGCGTTGATCGAGCTCACGGTCGAGGCGCCAAGCGGCGTGCACTCCGCAAGCCGGATCTCGAGATCCCGAATCGCCGAGAAGTGAGAGTCCAACCGGTTGCGATCGTCCGAGCTCAAATCGCTCCGGCTCAAGAGAGACTGCATTTGATTGCGGACCAGGTCATTGACGCTTTGACGGCGCATGGCGATCGCGTTTGCGGAGCCTTCGTCCAGATTAACAAGCCCCATGATGTCGTCGAAGGCGACCTTTGGGTTGGTCTGCGCACCACGGCGATCGTTCGGCCCGCGGTACGAAAGCACGCTGTCGAGGAAGTTGTATGGGCGCATCGCCGCCAAAGTGAGTGGACCTCGGCCGTCGGGGTTGAGCTCTCGGGCGATGCGGTTGTCGAGTGACTCGCCGAGCGCGAGGGAGTTGTTGCTTGCTTCGGCGTCTCCGGTGGGCTGCGCGGTGAGCGCTTGAAGTGCGCCGCGAGCGTGGCCACAGCCCGAGATGGAAAACGCGCCGCGAACTCCTCGCACCATCAGGAGCTTGTCCGCGTGTGCGCTCAGCTCGCTGGTAGCCCGATCGCTATCGGCGAGCATCGAGGCCGTCGTGAGCGCTCCGAGATTGCGAGGCCAGAACATCTCGGGCTCCGCCGGGTTGCTGTATTGCATCGCCTGGGAACAGCCGTTGCCCTGGCGCATGAACACGACGAAGCCGGGGTCGTCGGGACCGGCCGCCCGAACCACCTTCGATGCAAACGTCTCGAGAAACGGAAGTCCGACCGTGACACCGGTGGCGCCCGTCAAAAACAGCCGCCGGGTAAATGGATGCCTACCGAATGAGCTCATGGGCCCCCCGCGTTGCGCGCCCGGAACTCTTCGCTCTGGGCGAGCTCGATGATGAGCTCTCGGAGCGACAGTCCGCCAAGTGAGGCGTCGCCCATGTTCTGGATGAGGTCGAGGTCGGACCCGGCCGTATCGCGCCCGAGTGCATACTCGACCCAGTGCTTTGCATAGCAGTCGTGCGTCTCGATCCGCTCGACCATCGCTCTGTTGAGCTCTCCCGCACCGTCGTACGATACCGGCCCGTCTGCGAACTCGAAGGTCGCCGCCGAGTCGACCGGCAGACCGAGCTCCTCGGTCCGATACTGCCCGAGCCCGTCGAAGCCTTCGAAGGCATAGCCGATTGGATTGATGTACGTCCCGTGGCAGCTCGCGCCGCAGGTTCCGGGACCGGTGTGCATTTCGATTCGCTCGCGGGAGGTCATCGTCATGCCATCGTCTCCGGGAATCGGCGGAAGCGCGTCTGGCGGCGGGGGCAGCTCCGTACAAAGCACGCGATGATTGATGAATACGCCGCGATGAACGGAGCCCGTGAGCCCGCCGTGCGATGCTAGAAAGCCGAGTTGTGTGAGAAGACCGCCGCGCTGAGGTTGCGTCATTGGGTCGAAGCTGGCTTGCGTGAAAGAATCTCCAAACCCACCTTCGAACCCGTAAATCGACGCCAGATCGCGATTTACGAACGTGTAGGGTGCAGTCATCAGCTCCGCGAAATCCCCGTTCGAATCGAAGATGTGCTCGACGAATCGACGAGCCTCCTCGTACATGTCCTCGCCCACGCCGCCGTAGTACAGAGGGAACTCCGACGAGTCTTTGCTCAGATCGCGGTAGAGGTCCCAGTTGAAGAGCTGCGCATGATAGCGCTCGAGCATCGCCCGGCCCCTTGGGTCATCGAGCAAGCGCGCCGCCTGGGTGGCGATTTGTTCCGGCGTGCGCAGCGCGCCCTGCTCGGCTTGGTCGAGCAAGGCGTCATCCGGTCCGCTGTTCCAGATCATGTACGAGAGACGGGATGCGATCTCGAAGTCGTTCAGCTGGACGGCGTCCCCGGTCTGGCTCTGACCGAGCTCGACCCGGTAGACGAAATGTGGCGATTGCAAGAACGCCTCGAGCAGGATTCGAGCTCCAGCGTCGAATGCCGACATGTCGGGGAAATGGGTGGCGCCCTGCTCGAAGAGGCTAACGTGCGCGTCGATTTCCTCGTTGGAGAGGGTACGCCGATATGCTCGGCGGCCGAGGTCGCGAACCACGGCCCGCGCACGTTCCAAAGCGTCGCCCGGGAGTCCGTCTGGCAGCAGGCCGGCGAGGATTGCCGGGTCAGACGTCGCCGCGTCAGCCAAGGTCTCTGCCGCGTCTTGGTAGTCACCCCATAGGTCGCTGCTCACCCGGAGCGCGCGGATGTTGTTGTCGAAAAAGCTAACTCTCGTGTCCGGTTCGAAGCTGTTCGAGAGATCCGGCGCCTCCGTGAGACGGAGCAGATCGCGCACGCTGTTCTCCCACTGACTGTGCGTGAGACGCGGGAAGGCCGTTGCTGCCGCAAGCTCACCGGTGGCGCCGCAGACCGAGCGCCCGCAAACAGGAGCGGGCGTTCCGCCGCTGCCCTGCGTTCCGCCAGTCCCAGGCTCGCTGGTCGCCTCGCCGATCGCCCCGTTACAACCAAACAGCAGGAGGACGCTGCAGATCTGTAGATATCGAACGCGCAAATTAACCCTAGAGGCTCAAGTTTCTAGCCTAGGGCATGTAGGTGTCAAGGGTTCAGTAGTACTACACCGTGATTCATCCGTCCGAGGTGCTGCCGTGCTAATTCCCCGGGGTGTCCAACCTCGCCGGCCTTCTCGAGCGCCTCGATCTGGAGCTTCTCGATCGCGATCTCTTCCGTGGATTCAGTCCTCACGACGGTCGGCCCCGGATTTTCGGCGGCCTGGTCGCTGCGCAGTCGCTCATCGCGGCATGCCGAACGGTCGAGGGCCGCGTTGCACATTCGCTGCACGGGTATTTCCTGCGTGAGGGCGATACCTCGGTTCCCGTCATCTACCATGTCGACCGCATTCGGGACGGGCGCTCGTTCGCCACGCGGCGTGTCGTGGCCAAGCAACACGGGAAAGCAATTTTCAACCTGTCGGTTTCATTCCAGGCGCCGGAGGAAGGCCTCGAACACCAGACCGACATGCCTGAAGCGCCGCCACCGGAGACCGTCCCGACGAACGTGGAGCGACTGCGGGCCTACAAGGATCGCTCGGACAATCCAGCGCTCGATTTCCTTTTGATGCTCGACCGGCCCATCGAGCGACGCGAGGTCGATCACGTTGATTTGCTCGAACCGAAATCGCGATCCGGCATTCACCGAACTTGGTTTCGCGCTGCGGGGACGCTCGACGGCGATCCCGTCATCCATCAGGCAGTTCTCGCGTATGCCAGCGATTACGGATTGCTCGAAGCCTCGTTTACCGAACACGGTCACAGCTTCCTGACCGACGGGCTCATCATCGCGAGCCTGGACCACGCGATCTGGTTTCACCAAGCTTGTCGCGCAGATGAGTGGATGCTCTACGTGACCGACAGCCCGCGTACCGGCGGAGGCCGTGGACTGAACTTCGGACGGATTTACTCCCGAGCCGGGGCGCTCGTCGCTTCGGTCGCGCAAGAGGGTTTGATGCGAAACCGGAAACCCCGATGAGTCGACGAAACGCAACGTTCTGGGCAGCCGTCGTCATTGGCCTTGGTCTCGTTGCCTTCGTAACCTTCGTAGCCGTCGTTCCCTCTTGGGCGGCGGCTCAGACCAGCCCGCTGCCCACGGCTGTGGAGGAGCCAGGTCCGCGCGAGACCTCGCCGGAGCTGCTCGAGATCGACCGAAAGATCCAGGAGCTGCGAGCCCGACTCCAGAGCTGGAAGGCCAAGGCGGAGGAGTACAAGCGTGCGGGGGAAGAAGCCCAGTCCCGCGCGGAGATCATCGACCAGGAGGTTGCACGCCTTCAGGAGCGGAAGTCCATCGAGGTGCCCGAGGGCGCCACGGCGGATGAGTTGGCCGCGAAGCTCGTCGAGGCGGAGCAGGATCTCGCAGCGGCGCGACGCGATGCCATGGAGCTCGATGCGGAATCCGAGGCGCGGGCAGAGCGACGTCGAAGGATTCCCGAGTTGCTCCTGATCGCGAAGCAGCGACTTCGAGATCTCGAAGGCACCCCCGTCGGGGCAGGCAGCAGCGCCGAACGAGCAGAGGGGTTTTCCGAAATCGACTCGCTTCGACGTGAAGCCCTGTTGGCGGAAATCGAAGCGTATCAAAACGAGCTCGCAAGCTACGAAGTCCGCGGTGAGCTGCTAGCCAAGAGCCGCGACCGAGCAACCTTGCGAATCGCCTACTACGCAGCTCTAAGCACCACGCTACGCGAAGCGACGCAGCGCATGGAGCTCCTCGAGGTCGAGAGCGAGAACGAGGAAGCCAAGAAGCTCCTCGAGGAGCTGACCGCGCTACCGGAGGGGTTCAAGCAAACCCTCGAAGAGCTCTACCGGCGAAACGAAGCACTCGCCTCGGTTTGGACAGGGGACAGCGGGCTCTACCAGCAGATCGAAGACGTCAGCCAGAAGTTGGCGCGGGCCGAGGCCAGAGTTGCAGGAATCGAGTCCGAGCTGCTCCGGCTCGCGGCACGCGTCGAGGCCGTTGGGCTCGCCGATTCGGTCGGTGCCTTGCTTCGACAGCATCGCGCAGACGCGCCCGACATCGGCATGTACCGGCGTTTCATTCGTATGCGTCAGGAGCAGATCGGCGACGTACAGCTTCAGCAGATCAAGCTTCGGGAGCAGCGCCAGGCGCTGGCCGATATCGATACTTTGGTCGGCGAGGTGATGGCGTCGGTCGAGGAGCCGGTCTCTCCGGAAGCCCGCAGGGAGGTCGAGCAGCTCCTTCGGCAGCTGTTCGAAACTCAGCGAAGGTACATGGACGCGCTGATCGACGACTACGAGACCTACTTCCAGAAGCTCGTCGACTTCGATGCGAGCCAGCACGAGCTCATCGATCGCACCAAGGATCTTCTCGATTTCATCGACGAGCGGATCCTCTGGGTCCCGAGCGGCAAAGCGGTGCAGCCGGAGCTTCTCTCGGACGGGCGCGATGCGATGACCTGGCTATTGAGCCCCAAGTATTGGGCCCAGCTCGGCAGGACTTGTCGAATAGCCGCGATTGAGTTCTGGCCCGTCAATCTTCTCGCCTTGATCCTCGTCATCTTGTCCGTTCCCTTGGTAGGGAGAGCCAAACGTCGACTTCGAGCTCTCGACGAAACAGCGCGCAGATCCGACTGCGCGACCGCGGCGCCCACGCTAGAGGCCTTGCTGATTACGCTCGCGTTGGCACTTTGGTTGCCCGCGGTTTTCGCGTATTTGGCTTGGCATCTCGGCGCGTCTCCGTCGGCAACCCAGTACACTCGCAGTTTCGCGTACGGGTTACTGGTGGCATCCGCGTATTGGGCGACCCTTCGCCTGTGTCGGCAGCTCGTTCGGCCGAACGGAATCGCCGGCGCGCATTGCGCATGGTCAGCGGACGCCACGCAATCCCTGTGGCGAATCCTGCGCTGGTTTGCAGCTCTTACCGTGCCGGCCGTCTTCATCATTTTCGTTTTCGAAGCGCGCGGCGAGGACCTGTGGCGCGAGTCGGTCGGTCGTGTGGCTTTCTCCTCGTCGATGCTCGTCGTCGCCGCGTTCAACTATCTGGCATTGAGATCGGACGGGCCGGTGACGGCCGTGATGCCCGGACACGGGTCTGTTCGTCCGTGGGTCTTGCGCCTGCTCCGAGTCTTTTCGGTGCTGCTGCCGCTCGGCCTCATCTTTGGAGCGCTCTACGGCTTCTACTGGACCTCCCTCCAGCTTGCGATTCGCTTGCACCTATCTGCCGTTCTCGTCTTTCTCATCGTGTTCAGCATTCAGCTCTACGCCCGCTGGGCCCTGGTTTCCGAGCGCCGCGCCGGCCTCGAAGACGACGAGCTCTCGGACGTGACGCCAAGGCCGACGCCGAAGATGGAGGTCAGCCGCCTGATGATCGGCACCGGCGTTCTGCTCGTCATTCTCGGATTGCTTGCCGTGTGGGCGGACCTCTTGCCGGCGACACGGATCCTCAATCAGGTCGAGCTTTGGACAGCGGCCCAGAAGGTCACGGTCTCCGAGATTGACCCGTCCGGGGTCGAACACTTCTCTACCGAAGAGCGACTGGTTGCGATCACGCTCGCGGAGCTGTTCCGATCCGTTTTCATCATCTTGCTGACCTTGGTTTTCATGCGTGCCGTTCCCGGCCTGCTCGAAGCCACCGTGTTCCGCGGCCTCGGCCAAGGCGTGCGCTATGCCTATTCGACGATCGCAAAGTATGCCGTGGTCCTGGCGGGCCTGGCGCTCGCGTTCGATGCGATCGGGATTGGCTGGTCGAGTATTCAATGGCTGGTCGCAGCCGTCGGCGTGGGGCTTGGCTTCGGCCTTCAAGAGATCTTCGCCAATTTCATTTCCGGGCTGATCATCTTGTTCGAGCGGCCAATTCGTGTGGGCGACGTCGTCAGCGTCGGTGAGGTCAGCGGCACCGTTTCTAGGATCCGCACCCGCGCGACATGGATCACTGCGTTCGATCGCAAAGAGCTCCTGGTGCCCAACAAGGAGTTCGTCACCGGGCAACTGATCAACTGGACGCTGTCGGACGCGGTGCTGCGCCTCTCGATTCCGGTGGGCATTGCCTATGGCTCGGACACGAATCGGGCCATCGAGGTCCTCGAGGAGGTCGCAAAAAAGTCGTGGCGCGTCTTGGCAGACCCGCGTCCTCAAGTGTTCTTCCTCGCCTTTGGCGACAGCTCGCTGTCGTTCGAGCTCCGGGTCTTCGTGCGTAGCGCAGAGCAGCTGTTCGCCGCGCGGCACGATTTGCACATGGGCATCGATGAAGCGTTCCGCGAAGCCGGCATCGAAATCGCGTTCCCACAAAGGGACTTGCACCTGCGGACCATGCCGGCCGAGATGAAGCTGCCCCCGAGTCGCACCGACTGAGCGCCCGCGCCCCAGTTTCACTGCAGATTGTAGTTGATCATCATCGACTGACCGCCGCGCCGGACCGACAGGGTGAATTTGTCGGCCGTCCGGAGGGTCGTATACGCGCCGAGCGCCGCATCGGGGTTGCTCAGCGACTGCCCGTTGATGCTCTCGAGGATATCGCCGTTTTGGATCCCGATCTTCGTCAGCAAGGTGTCGGGCCGAATTCCTCGGATCTCCATGCCGATCGATTGCCCGTTTTCGATCTTGGGTGTCACCGCGGCGATTCCGATGATTTTTCCGGCGTTGTCGAGCACCTTGTTGAGCATCGATCGCGACAGGTTGTAGTTGCTGTCGTTCACGCGGTCGATACCCTCGGTCATCTCGCTCTCGCTCAGCCCGGCGTTGCGATCCGCCGTCGGGGCCTTTTTGCGGCTCGGTTTCTTTTTCTTCACGTCGGCCTTTTTGGCCGGCCGGAACACCGGCTTCTTGGCAGCCCCTTCAACTTGAAACATCGCGAGCCGGCACAGGCCGGCCTTGCTCTGCAGCACCACGGCATCGGACTCGATCGCGCGAATCCTCGACCCCTCGACGTCGGTACCGCCGTAGTGAAGGCCCGCCTTCTTGTCGCTTCCGACGATGGCAGCGAGCGAGCGTTCGAGGTCGCCGGGGATCACGACCGTGCCGATCACACGCATGTTTCCGGTGCAAAGGGTTCTGACGTCTTCAGCGGGCAGATCCTCCATCGGCAGTCCAGAGTCCTCGCTCGGAACGATCGACAGGTCCCCTAGCGCGGAATTGAAAATGTTTCGCCTCAGGATGATGCCGGGATCGCGTCTGCGCGGAGCGCGCAAAGGTGTCACGGCTTTCCTAGAGGGCGCGGGGCGTGCGTCGACCTCGGTGGTCAGCACCCGCTCGGCAAGCAGTGCGGTCGCCCCCTGAGCACAAAAGAGCGCGCAGACTGCGAGCGTCGAGAGTAGCAGCAGGTTTCTCAATCGATTGTTGGCGGCAGTTGCCATCGGTCCTGGAGCTTAGCCTACAATCGGCCTGGTCAATCGGTTATAGTCCCGCGCTTCGATGGATTGGATTAAGCGATTTTTCACGCGCGTCGTTCTGGATTCCTGGCGTGAGGCCGATGCGCAAGCGGACACCGCGAGCGCCCCGCAACTCGACTGGCGACCGGTTGTCGTGCTCGTCACGACGGCGGTCGTGCTGACGATCGCCCGGTACTTCGGTGGCAACGCGACCTTTTCCGAGCTCGTTCCCTACGACTCCGAAGTCTATTCGCGAGCCGAGTGGGACTTGATGGCCAGAGCCTGGTGGTCGGGTGCTCGCATCGTCACGTACGTGCTCATCCCCGCGCTCACCATCGTCTTGATGCCGGGAGAGCGCATCCGAGACTACTACATCTCTTTTGAGGGGTTCCGTCGGCATCTCTGGATTTACATCGGGCTCTATCTGCTGGTGCTCCCGTTCGTGCTCCTCGTCGCCCAGCAAGAGCAGTTTCTCAGGACGTATCCGTTCTACAAGTATGCCAACCAGTCGATCCGACACTTCTTGGCGTGGCAGTTTCTCTACGCGGTTCAGTTTCTCGCTCTCGAGTTCTTCTTTCGCGGTTATATGCTCAAGGGGCTTCGGCACAAATTCGGCTACGGAGCCATTTTCGTGATGATCGTGCCGTACTGCATGATTCACTATCCCAAGCCGCTCCCCGAAACGCTCGGCGCAATCCTTGCGGGGATCGCCCTTGGGACGCTAGCGATGCGCACGCGATCCATCTGGGGAGGGGTCCTCATCCACGTCGGCGTGGCGCTCACGATGGACTGGCTCGCCGTCGCCGAGTGTCCGCCACCAGGCAAAGGCCCTTGCCGGTAGGCGCAATCGGGCGCCCACCTCCTTCGCCTCGCCGAGGACTTTGAAAGTGGACCGATTGTTGCTTATCAATGGGGTAGGATGGTTGAAGTCGATTCCAGCACGGTGAGTATTCGCTCTGCTCGCGAAGCCGACGTCCCTGCGATTCAGCAGTTGTTCGAGGTCTGTTACGGCGACCGCTACTCCCATCCGGAGTTCGTCTCGGCCGCGTACCTCCGAAAGATGATGTACAGCGACAACTCGATCGTGCTCGTAGCCGACGAGGCCGGCGAGGGCGTCGTTGCGACGGCTTCGGTGGTGATCGACGTCGGCGCCTACGCAGACCTCATCGGCGAGTTCGGGCGCCTCGTCGTGCATCCAGACAAGCGAGGGCAGCATATCGGCCACCGATTGATGACCGAGCGCATCGAGCGAGTAGCGCCCTATCTACACATCGGCTTCGCCGACAACCGGGTCGCCCACACCCGCTCGCAGCACATTTCTCTTGCGCATGGCTTTGCGCCCGTTGGGTTCTTGCCAATTCAAAACGGAGAGCCGGTCGCGCTTTTCGCCAGGCATTTTGGCGACGGGCTGAAATTGAGACGCAATCATCCTAGGGTCGCACCCCAGGTGTACGGCCTCGCACAGCGAGCGCTTCGAAGTTGTGGCATCGATGCAGATGCGATCGTCGATGAGATGTCGCCACCGTACGGGCTCGATACCGGCTTTGAAATCGAGGAGATGAGCGCGAAGGGCTATGCAACGCTCTTGCGCTTCGAGCGAGGCCGGGTGAAAAACCCCGAGATCTTCGGCCCCGCGCGGGTTCATTTCGGGCTACGGACTCTGGAGTCGCACAATACGTCGTACCTGTTGGCGCGAAAACACGGGCACCTGGTTGGCGCAATAGGTTACGCCCACGACGCCGAGCTCGACCACGCCGTGCGGATCTTCGAGCTCGTCTGCGCTGACGAGTCTCCCGTGCGCGTGCTGCTCAAAGAGCTCATGCGCCGGTCGCGCGAGGAGTGGCGCGTGGATTACGTCGAAGTGGACGTCAACGCCCACGCGCCTCGAATGCAGAAGACCCTGCTGGAGCTCGGGTTCGTCCCAGTGGCCTATCTGCCGGCAGCGGTGTTCCACCACGTCGAACGACTCGACACCATTCGGATGGAGCGATTCTACGTACCGGTTCACACGGAAAGTTTGCACCTCTGCGACGAATCCAAACCCGTCGTCGCGATGGTGGTCCGAAACCTCAACACCCGGAAGATTCAGCCCAAGCTGGTTCAGCTCTTACCGACGACCAGGCTCGGGAAGGGGTTGAACCGCGAGCAAGCCTCACGCCTCTCCACCCTTTTCGAGACCGTGACCTTCGCCGACGGGGAAACAATCGTGGAGGCGGGCCAACGCGACGCCCAGCTCTACATAGTGCTTTCGGGCATGGCCAGGGTGTTCTCGGGCACGCCCGCCGAAGAGGTCGGCACGGTCGCCCAGGGCGAGCTCCTCGGCGAAGTCTCGCTGCTTCGCAAGACGCCGCACTCGGCAACCGCGGTTGCAGACGGCATCGTCGAAGCCGCCGCAGTGCCCCACAGCGACCTGAACCAACTCTTGAAGCAACGAAGCGACATCGGCCTCTTGCTGTTTCGAAATCTCGCGACCGGGCTCAGCAACAAATTGAGCCGCACGGATGCGTTTCTCAGCATCAAGCCCTGGGAGTGAGGTCTCAGCCTTCGAGGCTCAGAGCGCCGGTCGGGCAGTGCTTGACGGCCAGCTCGACTTTTTCGCGCAGGTCCTCAGGCGGGCCTTCCTGAAGGATGTTGAGGTACCCCTTGTCGTCGACCTCGAAGACTTCGGGCGCTTCGCCCATGCAGTTTGCGTGTCCCTTGCAAAGATCGAAATCCGCTTTGATTCGCATTGGTGCTCCTTTGTTTCCCAGATATCATACGAGCGTTTAGGAGCCCAGGATGACAGCCCCCGCACAGAGCGCCGCGACGCCGCTAACTGCGGGCAAGCTCCGGAGGCCCCCCAAGTTGAAGGGCGGGCTCCCGCTGATCGGTCACACCATCGCGTTCGTCAAGGACACGATTGGTTTGCTTCAGCGGACCTATGACGAGTGCGGTCGAGTCGGTCGCTTCAAGCTCTTCGGCAAGGATATGATTCTCTTCACCGGGCCCGAGGCGCACGAAGCCTTGTTTCGGCAGCCCGACGAGGTGCTCAGCCCGAACGCGGCCTACAAAATGATGGTTCCCGTGTTTGGAGAGGGCGTCGCCTACGGTGCCGAGCCGGCGAGGATGGCCGAGCAGATGCACACGCTCTATCCGGCGCTGCGCAACAATCGCATGCGAACCTACACCGAGATTGTCGCAAGGGAGACGCTCGACGTGATTCGCGACTGGGGCGACGAGGGCGTGATCGAAGCGAGCGCTTTCTTCGGCATGCTCACCAACTACACGTCGAGCAGCTGCCTGCTCGGCAAAGAGTTTCGCAATGAGATGAGCGAGGAGTTCTCGAAGGTTTACTACGACCTCGAGCGAGGGATCGTCGCCTGGGGCTATATCCATCCGTACCTGCCGATTCCCGCTTTCCGGCGTCGAGACCGCGCGCGCGCGCGGCTCGGAGAGATGGTCTCTCAAATCGTCCAAAAGCGAAAACGATCGGGCTATCGCGGCGAAGACTTCCTACAGACGCTCATCGATGCGGAGTACTCCGACGGCAGCAAGCTGAGCGACCACGAGATCACGGGCATGCTGGTTGCGGCGATGTTCGCCGGACACCACACCAGCTCGGTCACGACGGCCTGGACCTTGATCGAGCTCTTGAGAAACCCGCGCTTCCTCGAAGGAGTTCGCGGCGAGATCCATGCGCGCTACGCCGACGACGAAGAGTACAGCTTTCAATCGCTGCGCGATCTCGAAAAGACCGAAGGAGCGGTGAAAGAGGCGCTTCGAATCCACCCCCCGCTCTTCATTTTGCTCCGTGCGGCGCAACAAGACTGCGAAATTCTCGGCTATCGGGTCAAGAAGGGGAACTGGGTGGCGGTTTCCCCGTTGGTTGCGCATCGCGACGAGGAGGTGTTCGAGAACGCGCTCGAGTACGACCCGGGTCGATACGGCCCTGGCCGCGAAGAAGACAAGCGACCCTTCGCCTACATTTCGTTTGGTGGCGGGCGGCACAAGTGCATGGGCAACGCCTTTGCAATTCTGCAGATCAAGACGATCATCGCCGTCCTGCTCAACCGTTACGATTTCGAGCTAGCCGGTGATCCAATCGAAACGGATTTTCAGGGTTTGGTGTTGGGTCCAAAGCCACCCATTCGGATTCGATATCGCCGTCGAGGCGCATGACGAGCGGCCCCATTCCGCGTTGGTTCTCCGCCAACCCCAGCAAGGCCTGGGGTGAAAAATTCTTCCTCGCATACTCGCCGGTCTGGATGACCGTGATGGGCCTCGTGATGGGCTTCGGTGTCACCAATCGAATGGGGGAGTGGGGGTTCATGGCGGTCGGTGTGGCCGTCGCGCTGCCCTTGGTAGCGGTTCCCGCGTTGATCCGCGATGAGAAACCGCTCGGCCGGCGCTGGTACCAAACCTATTGGTTCAAGGCGAATCTCTACATCGCAATTTTCAACTTCACGGCGAACTACTTCGGGACGGAGTACTTCTTCGACATCCTCGGGATGGTCTACGACTACCCCATGATCGAGCTCACCTTGGATTCGACGCTCGTCGGTTCGGGCGAGCAACGGGTCCCGCTGATCATGTACCTGCTCACACAGGCCTATTTCCTCACCTATCACACGACCGCCGTCATCGCGCTTCGGCGAATCCGTACTTCTCGGCTCCCCATCGGCGCGCTCCTCTGGCCCGTCTTGCTCGTCGTCGTCGCGTATTTCTGGGCCTGGGTGGAAACCCGAGCCATGGCCAACCCCTGGATCGAAGGTCAGTTCTACTACACCGACATGGAGCGCATGCTTGCGTACGGCTCGCTCTTCTATTCGCTCTATTTCGTGGCGAGCTTCCCGATTTTCTATCCGCTCGATGAACGACGCGAAGCGAATTGGAGCCTGGCGAGCACCGTTGCGGCAGCTTGCACCGCGAGCC
>JABDJF010000165.1 GCA_013002645.1 Myxococcales bacterium | reverse complement strand
TGCTCGCGTACTTGTCCCGCGTGGAGGGCTTAAGAGTGGGAATCTTCCCACGCATCCACGAGCTCGCGTATTCGCCAAGGCGAAGCCGCTGTCGTGGGGTCGTGCCGCTCGTAGGCAACTCGGCACGCAGCAACTCCCTCTGGGAGCTCGCTTCGGCGATGCTGGCGGCGGCGATCACTTTCTTCTGATCCTTTCTCTTGCCCGTCTTCGGATCGATCCAGGTCACTCTGACTTGATAGCGACCCAGCGACAGGCGTTGGATTCCCGGATACCGAGATTTGCTCATTGGCTCCTCCCGTCCCGGACGTTGCGTACCGCTGCGCAGCATACCGCCGACACCCATCGGCAATCCAGCGGTCGAGCGTGGAGCGCCGAAACATCAACGTTCGCCGGGGGCCGCGCCCGTCCGGCGTCAACACACCGCGGCTGACGAGAGATCGGACACCGGAGGGCGTCAGCCCGAGAAAGGCTGCGGCACCGCGACAGTCGAGCCATGGGTCGTCGTCCCATGACGCCGTCATCTGGGTTCGTGATTCGGAATCGCGTTCATGCGCATCCCTTGTTATCGGTTTTGCCCCCCAAAAAGTTGCGCGAGCCTCGGTATGCGAGGTCACCGGAACTTCCGTTTCTAGCCCTTGACGATACGAATCGCGCCTCCGCGTTGCGTGGCGTTGCCCGTTCTTGCGCGAAGTGGCGTGGCACGCGCGACCGATTGCATGATCGATCCACTTGTTGCGCTCCATTGCGTACGGTTGCGCCACATACACCGATGTTGAAGCAGTTGGGCAGGGCAAGATGTGGGATTGTAAGACATCGAAGATGTCTCAATCCCCGCGTGCCGCGCTCAACGCCCTCGGCTTATTCGTGGCGGGGGCCTCAGCGAGAGCAAGGCGACACACGTGCCAAGGGTGGAGTCCGCGTCTACAATACTACCTACGATGCGGGCTCCCGACCTGACCGTGGTTTTTCTATCTCCTGGACTGCTGCTGTTGTCGTCGCTGTTCCTCGTAGCAGGCTGCGGCGACTCGAGCAGAGAGTCCGACGTTGCGCCTCAGCGAATCGGAACCGATCAGTTCGGTTGTCCCATGGTCGAACCAACGCGGTGGGCTCCCGACCAAGTGGACTACGAAGCTTTCTGCGGTGAGGGATGCTCGCCTCAGTCAGCGACCGCGGTGCAAACTCGCTCAAGCTGCGCAACCACTCCGCTTTCGGAGGGCATGATGTTCGTCGCGTGCCTGGACCCATCGGTGGAGACGCCCGAGCTTCCTCCGCAAGCCCCCGGGAGCCAAAACCTGGATTGTCTGAGCTGTGCCAGGAATCCTGTCGATGGGAGCGACTATGTGCCACCTTCGTTGGATGCGATTCGCCTGATGTTCGCGTTTTGCTGGCTGCCGTGCGGCGTCGCGCAGGCCAGCGACTTACCCGAAAGTGCAATCCGAGAGCTATACGCAGCCTATTGCTTTCGAGAGTAGCCCCAGTGGCCGGAGGAGCATCGGCGCGAGCAACGCCCTGCTCTCGTAGCCCATCCGGCTCAAGCGGAGAGCCGAATTTCGCGGTACCAGATGTTATGTCGCCAGGGACGTGAAGCTGAA
This sequence comes from Myxococcales bacterium, assembly GCA_013002645.1. Taxonomy (GTDB): domain Bacteria; phylum Myxococcota_A; class Polyangia; order Polyangiales; family Houyiibacteriaceae; genus SG8-38. The sequence goes on along the minus strand of JABDJF010000165.1, from coordinate 1,628 downwards.
AGGGCGCTTATGTCGACTATCAGCAGAGCCATGGAATAAATCGCTATTGCATCCGCGACCTCAAGGCGTGCTCTGCCTTGAGTTGGTTGACGAGATGCGCCGCTTCGTCCGAGCTCTTCCTGTTCTTTTTCTTTCTCGCTCCGGGCTCGAATTGCGTGTTGATGCCCGCGAAGATCTGAACCGCAGGCTGACCAATTCCACGAAGCGCCATCGCAAACTGGGGCTCGATGAACAGATTGATGGCGGCCTTGTCGGTCAAGATCACCTTGCCAGCGCCTAGCCCGAAAGGGACGTTGTATGTGGGTTGCTCGAGGTCGAAAAACCAAATCGGCGCCGCGCGCAGGTAAAAACCCTTGCCGAGCTGGAAGAAGGCGAGAGGCTGCGCTGAGATGAATTGCGTCCGGGGTTTGTTGCTGTCACCGCCGACCCCGATTTGGTAGTTCACGAGCGCGCCGAGAAGGAAGATGCCTTTCGTCCAGACCGTGAGCGCGGCGAGGCCGATTTCGTGCTTCCCGTTGCCGAGTGCGTCGTTGCTTGCGGTGGGCGCCGTGTAGATCGGGCCCAGACCAAGCATCGCCGGAGAGTCGTCCGGCGTGACGACGAAGGTGGCGAACACGTTCAGGTCACCGACCCCCGTGACCGTTGCCACCGAGGCCGTCGGGTTCGGCGCCGGCACGACTTGAATGGGAAGAGAAACCCGGGGGATGAGCCGCCAAACTGGCGTCACGACCCGAAGCCAAAACGTGTTCGCGCTAGCGTCCGGAATGCCATTGAGCCTCGGGTAATAGTAGTTGTGGATCGAGACGGACATCAGATCGGCAAGTGGGTTGTTGGCCGTGTTGACCTTGTCCTGGTCGGACTGGGGGGCTCCGGCCTCGACCACTTCTTCGACGACCACGTCGGCCTCCGCTTCCTTTTGTGTACCGACGTCCTCGGCAAACGCGGCCGGTGTAGACAGTGGAAGCATCGCGACTGCGGTGCAGCAGAGCAGCCGGAAGATGAATGGCCAGCGACTGACGTTCATGGCAGAGGTCCCTCCACTGCGGAACTACCCCACTCGGTATACAAGTCGAAGGAAATTCGATCTCCGGGGTGGCGAAGACCAATCACGAGCTCTTCGGTCGCGGAGGGAGCCTCATCCTGGAAGGCGCCTGGTCACGATGCTCGGCGGTGGGGACGGCTCCCTCGAGCTCTCCTAGCCCATCGGGATGACGACTAGCCCCGAATTACGCGGTACTAGCTTGTGATGTCGCCTGGGACGCGAAGCTGAAAGGGTGTTTATAGTTACTATCTGCCGGCGCTTATCGGTCGCACCGTCTACGCGGTTGCGTGCCAATCCGACTTTCTGGTCAACCTCGGTCGGATCTTCGCGTCGACGAACACCGCGAGCAGGCGCCGTTCAACAGATGCCCCCGCTGATTGCCGCTGCAAACGCCTTCTTTCCTGAAACCGAAAGTAGACGGATAGGGCGTTCTCCGCAATTCAGGATCTGAGTGAGACGGCTACGACCGCGTGAGCCTGAGGCGATGCACAAGCAGTCGAGTGCTTTCGTCCGGGGCCAGGTTGGCTGTCTGAAGGGAGTAAGTGCCAGGGGTTAGAGACACCTCCAAGTGTCCGCTCTGGAGGTC
>JABDJF010000091.1 GCA_013002645.1 Myxococcales bacterium | reverse complement strand
CGGATTGCGCTCCGAGGCGCGCTGATCTTGGCTGGGCTCACCGTCGTGATCGAGTTTCCGATTTTCTTTCGTGCGCTCTTCGGCAGGAAGGTGCCGCGCACGGGCATGTTCGAAGGGCCCACGGTCGGCGGTCGCGACTGAACCCTGCAAAACGGCAGGCGTGTTCGGCGCAACTCTCCCCGCTTGGGCGCTGGCGTCCCATGGAGGCTCGGTCCATTCTCGGCCGAGATGGGCTCTAGGACGCATGTGTTCGTAACGGGAGGAACGGGCTTGATCGGGCGCGCCCTGGTCGAACGACTTCTGCGGCGTGGCCTGGATGTGACCCTGATGCTCCGAGGCGGCTCGGCCGAGCGGCGCAAGGTCGAGCTGGAGGCCCTCGACCGAGTGGCCGGCGGTGCGAACGGGTCGCTGAATCAGGTGGCCGGCGACCTAGGGGCGGTGGATTTGGGCTTGTCCGAAGCGGGCCTCGCCGCCCTGTCCGAGGCGGGGCACTGCTTCCACCTCGCCGCCCTCTACGACATCGACGCGGACCCCGACGCGCTCGAGAAGGCCAATGTGGGCGGCACCAGGCAGCTGCTGTCCGCGCTTGGTAGGGCGGGCTTCGGCGGCACGCTGCACCACGTCAGCTCGGTGGCGGTGGCCGGGGGTTACGCCGAGACCTTTACGGAGGCCATGTTCGACGAGGGGCAAGGCTTCCCGCACGCCTATCACCGCAGCAAGCTCGAATCGGAGAATCTCGTTCGCGAGTCGGGGCTCGACTACCGAATCTACCGGCCGAGCGGGGTCGTCGGTGATTCGAAGACGGGCGCGATGGACCGAATCGACGGCGTGTACTTCAGCTTCGGGGCGATCAAGAAGCTCGCGTATGCGCTTCCGCGCTGGGCGCGCGTGCCGGTGCCCCGGATTCGAGGCGGGTTCAATCTGGTCCCTGTGGACTATGTCGCCGATGCGATGGCGCATATCGCATTTGCCAACGTCGACGCGCGCGTCTTTCACTTGGTGGATCCAAAGCCGCCGTCCCTCGTGAAGATGACCGACATGTTCGTAGCAGCCGCGGGCGGTCCGCGGCTGGGCCCCGCGGTCGACTTGGCCAAGCTGCCCGGCATGAAGAAAACCGGTGCCCTGCTCTCGATGCTCCCAAGCGTGCGAGAGCTTGCAGAAGCATTCCTCGACGACCTCGGCCTTCCGAGCACCGGCCTTCGGGCAATGAACGCCAAGGTGCGCTTCGATGACAGCAACACGCAGGCAGCCTTGGCAGGCTCCGGCATTGAGTGCCCCCCGCTCGAGCGCTACGCCAAGGCCCTGTTCCGATACTACGACGATCATCTCGACCCGATGAAGCAGCGCCCTGCGAGATACCGGCGTGCCTTGGCCGGGAAGGTCGTGCTCGTCACCGGGGCGTCGCGCGGCATCGGCCTTGCCGTGGCACATACCGCCGCCGAGGCGGGCGCCAAGGTTTTGCTGGTGGCGCGAGACGCTCAGAAGCTGGAAGCCGCGGTAGAGGGAATTCGCGGAGCCGGTGGCGAAGCGTACGCGCATCCCACCGACCTTTCGTCGTTCGACGACGTCGATGCGCTCGCCGGACAGGTCCTCGCTCAGCACGGCGGCGTGGACGTCCTCATTCACAACGCTGCGCGTTCGATCCGCCGTCCCGTCGTCGCGTCCATGGACCGCTTCCACGACTACGAACGGACGATGGCGCTGAACTATTTCGCGCCGGTTCGGTTGACGCTGCGGCTCCTGCCCTCGCTCATCGAGCGGGGTGGCACGATTTCGCACGTGCTGACCATGGGTGTGCTGATCCCGGGCCCCTATTTTGCCGCGTACTTGGCGACGAAGGCCGCGCTCGACGCCTTTGGCGACTCGTTGATGTCCGAGCTACAGCACGAGGGGATTCACGTCTCCTCGGTCTACCTTCCGCTCGTGAAGACCGAAATGATGGCGCCGGTCGAGGCGTACGCGGGACGCCGCGACGTCATGACACCGAAGCGTGCGGCCACGATGATTCTCGACGGCGTGGTCGACAGGCGGCGTCGGATGATGACCCCCGCCGGCGCCTACTTCGGATTCAGCAACCGCGTGACGCCAGCGACGACGAGCCGCATTCTCAACTTGATCGAGCGCGCGTTCCCCGTCGGAGATGCGCCGAGCGAGTTCCCCATGGAAAAGGCGTTCATCACGAACGCCATTGGCGGCAGTCCGATTTAGGCGCCGAAGAGCCGCGAAAAGAACCCTTCGCCGCGAGATTTGCGAAGCAGCCACTGCGCTTTTTTCGCGAGCGCCGGGCCTGGAAGCGCGCCCACGCGAACGTCTAGGATCTCGCCGTTGTGGACGAACAAGAGGGTCGGGACGGAGTGAATCTTGAACGGCTGGGCGAGCTGGGCTTGAGCCGCGGTGTTGATCTTCACGAAGCGGATCGGCTCGTCGGCCAGCTCGTTGGAGAGGGCTTCAAAGGCCGGAGCCATCGCCTGACAGGGGCCGCAGCTGGGTGACCAGAAGTCGATGATCGCTGCGCCGCCGTCTTCGCTCATGAGCGCCTCGAGCTCGCTCAAATTCGTGAAATCTTCAGCCATGCAGAGCGTTCTTGCATCGATGGACATGCCTCGCCAGGGTTCGCACGGCCCGGCCGAAGACCATTGTGCGACTTTGGCCGACAAACCTTCCCTTTGGATCTATCATGGGAGGATCTGAATGCCCGACCCTAGCTCGGGAACGGGCTGACCATGACCTGGTATACCGGCGACCCCACCTACGATACGGTCCTGACCCTCGCATACGGGCTGGTGGTCTTGGTATTCGTCGGCGCCGCATTCATGAAGAGCCCCTATGGACGCTTCGCGTCGGACCGATGGGGCGTGAACCTGAGCCCGCGGCTCGGCTGGTTCTTGATGGAGCTGCCCGCGATGCTCAGCTTCCTGTTCTTCTACTTCCAGGGGCGGAATCGATTCGAAATCGTCCCCCTGTTCTTCTTGTTCGTCTGGGTCGTGCACTATGGCAATCGGGGTTTCGTATTTCCGTATCTCATCCGGAGTCCCAAAGGCGCGACCGCGTCGTTCAGCATCACGATCGTGCTGATGGGATGGCTGGTGACCACGCTCCACGGTTACTTGAATGCGGCTTTCATCAGCGACCTAGGTCAGCACTTCACCGTGGATTGGTTCTCGGACCCGCGATTCATCTTCGGCATCGTCCTCTACTACGCCTCGTTCGCGTTCAACATCCACTCGGACGCGATCATTCGAAATTTGCGCAGCGCCGAGGAGATCGAGCGCGGAGACAAGGTGTATCGGGTTCCGCGAGGCGGGCTGTTCCGGTTCGTCACCAACCCTTCCTATCTCACCGAGATCACCGCGTTCACCGGCTTTGCGATCGCGACCTGGTCGCTCGGGGCCACGTTCATCTTGCTCATCACAATCGCAAACCTCGTGCCCCGCGCCTTCCAGACCCATCGTTGGTACCGCGAGAAGTTCCCGGACTACCCGAGCGAGCGGCGCGTCTTGATCCCGTTCTTGCTATGAGCCTCAGACCGCCCGTCAGTGCGCGTCGTGGTGCCGGACCTCGACGACCAGCCGATCGGTCGTCGTGTCGATACGAGCGTGCTTGATGAGGAGGTTGCCCTCCGCGATCGCGTCTCGAATCGTGGGCCGTGCCATGAACTC
>JABDJF010000375.1 GCA_013002645.1 Myxococcales bacterium | reverse complement strand
TACCTGCGCCGACCGCCGCGCATCGCGGCCCTCGGGCTTGGCGGCAGCGGGCGATCGTCTCTGCTCCGATCGCTCATCGAACGCCGGCCGGCGCGCGATCCCTTGGACACCGACCACGGGCACTGGGTTCACCTCGAGCACGAAGGCGCCAAGATTCACTGGCTCGAGATCGACGTAGACGATCCCGCCGCGCGATCGCAATGGAAGAGCGCGCTCGAGAGGGAAATTCCGGACCTCGTGTTTCTCACGTTCGAGCCTCGCAACGTGCAGGACGCCAAACCGATCGTCGAGCGAGCGAAGAGCTTGCTTCCCGACCTGCCCCAAGGAACCGCGGCGCTGCGCGTGTTTTCGCTGCTGACCCATTCGGACTTGATCGGGCGGGGAGATGTCGACGTGGAAGCGGAGCGCCGCAGGCTCGAGGCCAAGCTCACGGATTGCGGGCTCGATGCCGATCCGCCGCGCGCGGTGTCGGCGATTAGCGGTGAGGGTCTCGAAGGGCTTTCCGAGGCCATGGTCCTAGCGCTGCCCGAAGAAGCGAGGCTCGAAGCGGCCAGAGCGCTCGCGCGCGCCAAAGAGGCCCGCGTTCGGATTGGAAATGAAATCGTTCAAGCTTGCACGGCGGTTTCGGTCACGGTCGGCGTTACGCCGATTCCGTTCTCCGACATGGTCGTCCTCGGGCCGCTCCAAGCCATGATGGTGAGCTCGCTGGCATACCTGAGCGGCCGCAGTATGGGAAAGAAGACCGTGGCGGAGTGGCTCGGCAGCCTCGGCGTCGTCGGCGGCCTCGGGATGGGACTTCGGTTTTCGGCTCAGACCATCGCAAAGCTCGTGCCGGGCGCGGGCAATGTCGTCTCCGCGGGTGTGGCCGGCGCGGGCACCACTGCGATCGGTCAAAGCGCGATTCGGTACTTCCTCAAGAGCTGACGGCGTCGGGGAGCCCGTCGTGCCATTCGACGTCGGCGTCGTAGAGCGCGGCGAAATGTTGCGCGAGCGGTTCGGATACATCGCCGACCTGGACCGCGCGGCCGAGCTCGGCGGAAAGGGAGGTGACGTCTTTGCCTTGGATGCCACAGGGGATGATCATTTCGAACTCTCGAAGGTCGCTGCTCACGTTGAGGGCGAGCCCGTGCATCGTGACCCATCGGCTGATTCGCACGCCGACCGCGCCCACTTTGCGATCTCCGATCCACGCTCCGTTCAGGCCTTCGACACGGCCTGCCGCCAGGCCGAGGTCCGCGCAGGTCCGAATCATCGTCTCTTCGAGAGACGCCACATACTTCCGCACGTCCTTGCGGTCGGGTTTGAGATCGATGATCGGATACGCCACCAGCTGCCCCGGGCCGTGATAGGTCACGTCCCCGCCTCGGCCTACCTCGTGCACTTGGATGCCGCGCGCCGCTAAGATCTCAGGCGCTGCAAGAACGTGCTGCGCCTTGGCCGAGCGTCCCATCGTCAAGACGGGCGGGTGTTCGAGCAGCAGGACGATATCGTCGACCTCGCCTCGAACCCGTTGGCCTTGCAGCTCTTTTTGAAGACGATGCGCTTCGGCGTAGTCGATGGTACCGAGGCGACAAAACAGCACGGCCTACGAGCGATTCATGATATGGACCGCCTCACCCAGAGCATGTTTGAACGCCTCCATGACGCCTTCGCCGAGGGTGGGGTGGGGGTGCACGGTGAGCGCGACGTCTTCGGCAAACGCGCACATCTCGATGGCGAGCGCCGATTCGCTGATCAGGTCGCTGGCTTCGGGGCCCACGATCGCGACGCCGAGCAGCTGATGATCGGCTTCGTCGATGATCACTTTGATGAAGCCGTCGGTTTCGCTTACCGCCATGGCACGGCCGGACGCCGCAAAGGGGAACTTCCCGACTTTGACGGCTTTCCCTTCGGCCTTCGCTTGCGCTTCGGTCATCCCGACCGTGGCGATTTCCGGATCGGTGAAGATCGCGGCCGGCATCCCGCGGTAGTCGCGCGCCGACTTGTGCCCGGCGATGACCTCGGCGGCGATTTCGCCTTCCTTGGAGGCCTTGTGCGCGAGGTAGGGCATCCCGGCCACATCGCCAATCGCGAAGATGGAGGGCACGTTGGTGCGCATTTGATCATCGACGATGATGTGGCCGCGCTCGTCGAGCTTCACGCCCGCGCCTTCGAGGCCGAGGCCAGCGGAGTTGGGTTTGAAGCCCACCGCGACCAGCACCTTTTCGGCCTCGACCACCTGCTCCTTGCCCTCGGTTTCGATGGTGACGTTGGCCCGGCCGCCGCTCTTCTCGAGCTTCACGGCTTTGCTCTTGAGATGAATGTCCGCGCCATCTTTCTTGAGGTGCTTTTGCACGACGCGAACCAGATCGAGATCGGTGCCTGGGAGCAGCTGATCCATCAGCTCGACGACGGTGAGCTTGGTGCCGAGCTTCTGATACACCATGCCCAGCTCGAGCCCAATCACGCCGCCGCCGATGATCAGCATGCTTTGTGGCGCGGTCTGAAGGCTCACCGCCTCGCGCGCGGTGATGACGACGTCTCCGTCGGGCTCGAACCCGGGGATCGTGATCATCTGCGTCCCGGTGCCGACGATGATGCCTTTGCTTGCCGTGTAGGTTTCGCGCTTCCCGTCTTCGCCGGTGACTTCGACGGAGCCCGGCCCGGTGATGTTCGCGGTGCCCATCACGATGGTGCTCCCGTTGCCCTTGACGAGGCTGGACACCCCGCCCGTCAGCTTCTTGACGATGCCTTCTTTCCACTCCTGCATTTTGGCCACGTCGACTT
>JABDJF010000367.1 GCA_013002645.1 Myxococcales bacterium | reverse complement strand
TAGTTGTTTCGTCTGGGGAGTGCGGCGCCGAGAATGGGTACGACGCCCATCTCGGCGAGCTCTTCGACCAAATAGACCAGGCGCTTGAAATAGACCCGCTCGTTTTCGTTTTGGGCGTCGTTGCCGCCGAACAAGATCAGCGCCCAGCGTGCTTGGGTGCGCTCGAGCTCCTTCCGGAAATTGGCCGGGCGACCCCCGAGGACGTAGCGGAGGTTCCAGCTCACGCCTGCTGCTTCGCTTTCGCGGTTGAAGGAGTTGCGGCGGCCGGTCGCGAAGTACTCGACGGTCTCGGCCAGGTCACCGTGCTCGCCGAGCTCTACGTACCGCGTCGCGAAGCAATGCAGGAAGGCTCGACTGGCCGCGCTAGAACCGCCCATTTTCGAGAACGCGTCATCTCGCAGATCCGGATTGCGACCGTGGATCTCCCGAACATGCTCCGTGACTTCGGCGCTCAGTCCGACCGCTTCAGCTCGAGCGCTTCCGGCAGTAACCAGTGTGAGAAAGAAAGCAAGGGCGGCTGGCTTCATTGAATCGCGCTCGCCGGAATCACGTAGAGACGGCTCGGCTGGCCGGTGGCGGTCCGGTGCTGGTTGTCGGTGAGGAGGATCGCCGTACCGTCATCCATCCAGACGAGCCCTTCGAAGTTCGGAAGCGGCGACACGAGCTCGGATAGGTCGGCAGCCAAGGTTGGCTCGATCCACTGCCCTTCGGGACCGCGCGGGAGCTGAAAGCGAAGGAGGCGCGACACGCCATAGTGGCGCTCTACGACGAGCGCCACGATCGACTCTCCGACGAGCTTGCAGCTCAACGCCGCGAGCTTCCCGGTTTCGCTGGTTAGCCGCACCCGGTGCGCAGTCCACGACCGGGTTTTGGGATCGAACATTCCAACGGGTGCCCAGCGGCCCTTTCGCTGCCGTTCCACGAGCTCGGTCGCCAACACGAAGAGGCCATCTACGTGACAAATCCCCTCGATGCCACGGTTATCTGGAGCAGTGAGCCGCCAGCGGGCGTAGTCGAGGTTGCCAACCGAAACGACCACGAACCGACCGTCGTCGAGCCGGCCATCGAGGATGGTGTCGCTGAGGCGTCCCTTCTCCTGCGTTTCGGTGCCAAGCAGGAATCGCGTGCCGTCCACCCAGGCCATCGCTTCGAGGTCCATGCCGGCCGGCGCGCCAACTACGGGGTAGCGAGTGACCCCAAAGGTCTCCGGGTCGATGCGGAGCACCGAATCTCCGTCTTCGCCCGGAGCCCAGAACGCACCGTGATCATCGACGGTGAGACCGGACAGGCCGCGAACTTCGGACGCCAGGGTGACGACGTGTCCTGGCCCCTTTGGCTCCTTTTTCGTGCAGCCAGCGCAGGCGAGCAGCAGCGCAGCGGCCACCGCCGCCCATGCGGGCACGATCAGCGGACCGCTTCGAGCACTGCTGCGGCGCCAAGGCCACCCGCAGCGCAGATCCCGAGCAATGCGGTCTCTCGCCCGCCGTTCGCCAACTCGTTCGCGACGGTCGTCACCATGCGCGCTCCGGTGGCGCCAAACGGATGACCGATCGAAAGCGAACCACCGTGGATGTTGAAGCTGTCTTCGTCGATTTCTCCTACGGCCTCGTTCTTTCCAAGCCTGACGTCGGCGAAGCCCTTGCTCGCAAGAGCCTTGGTCACCGAAAGCACCTGCGCTGCAAACGCTTCGTGCATGTCGACGAGATCGATGTCCTTGAGCTTCATCCGAGCCCGGTCGAGCGCCTTGGGCATCGCGAGCGCCGGCCCGATGAGGAGCTGGTCGGCCGGATCGACGCCGACGTAGGACCAACTCCGAAACGCCGCGAGCGGCTTGTACCCGAGCGCGCGCGCCTTGTCTTCGCTCATCAGCAGCACCGCGGCCGCGCCATCGGTCAACGGGGATGCGTTGCCCGCCGTGACCGTGCCGTCCTTTGCGAACACGGGACGTAGCTTTGAAAGCTTCTCTACGCTCGTGTCGCCGCGCACGATGTTATCGGCGTGCACCCAACCATCCGGTGCTTCGACGGCCGTGACCTCGTCATTGAAACGGCCCGAGGCGATCGCTTCGGCCGCACGATGATGCGAACGCTCTGCAAAACGGTCCTGCGCCTCACGTGAGATCTCGTTGCGCCGCGCCATCGATTCCGCGGACTCGCCCATGACCTCACCGGTCGTTCGCTCCGCGATTTTTGGCATTTTCGGCAGGATCTCGTTGATCGGCATCATCTGAGCCAAGACCCCGAGGTAGTCCGCGGGAGTGGCAGCCTTGCCGAACGCGAGCGGGGCCAGCGCGTGAACGGCTTTCTGCGGCAGATTGAGCGGCGCGTTGCTCGTGGAGTCGGAACCACCTGCAATCACCACGTCGGCTTCGCCGCGCTCAATCGCTGCGGCCGCTAACGTGACCGCCTGCAGACCCGACGCACAGGCGCGGGTGCAGGTCATGCCTTCGACGCCCGGAGGCAGACGCAGGTCGAGCGCGATTTCGCGCGCGATGTTCGGCGCGTGCGACGGAAAAATGACCCCGCCCCAGACGATGCTGTCGATTTCTTGATGGGGAATGTCGGTTCGCTCGAGCAGCGATCGGACAGCGATGTCCCCCAAGTCGATGCTGTCGAGCTTCAGGAATTTCCCAAAGGCTTTCACGAACGGGGTTCGAACGCCGGCCACGATGACCGCGCGCTGTTTCTTGCCCCAACCATTCTTCTTCTTGGCCATGCTCATGCTCCTACGAGTGCGCCGCCACAGACACGGACGGTTTGACCGGTCAGCCCTACGGCGCCGGGGGTTGCTAGAAAAGTGATCGCTTGACCCACGTCGTCGGGCCTGCCGCCTTGCCCGACCGCGGACATGCGGCGCGCGACCTCTCGGATCGCCACGGGCATCGCGTTGGTGAGCCGCGTCTCGATGAACCCAGGCGCGATCGCGTTGGCCGTGATGCCCTTCTTCGCGACTTTGGCGGCAAGGGCTTCGACGAAGCCGACGATGCCCGCTTTGCCGGCCGAGTAGTTGGTTTGACCTCGATTTCCGGCGATTCCCGAGACCGACGACAGGCAAATGATGCGCCCGGCTGGCCGCAACACGTCATCTCGCAAGAGTCGATCGGTGATTCGGATGACGGCGCCGAGATTGATGTCGACCGCCATGTCCCAGGCGTCGGGACTCATGCGCCCAAGGGTCTTGTCGCGCGTCACACCGGCGTTGTGCACGACGACGTCTACGCCGCCAAACCGCTCTTTGAGCTCGGCGGCAATTCGCGTTGGCGCGTCGGCGTCCGTGATGTCGACGAGGAGGGTGGACCCGCCGATGCGCTGCGCCACCTGGCTGCACGGCGCGTCGTCCGCGGGTCGGTCGAGACACACGACGTGCGCGCCCTCCGCGGCAAGAAGCTCGGCCGTAGCCTCTCCGATACCACGAGCCGCGCCGGTCACGAGAGCAACCTTGCCGCCGAGCACGTGCGTCCCGGGCGCCTCTTCTCCTCGAGCCGACGTCGTGACGTGAAATGGCTGGCAGCTGATGAACGCCGACCGGGGAGACAGGAGAAAGCGAAGCACGGCATCGAGTCGCTGCTCGGCCCCCTCTTGCACGAACACACTGTTGGCGGTCGAGCCGTTGCCGCCGATTTCTTTCGCAAGGCTTCGTGTGAAGCCCTCGAGGCCGGCTCGCGTTGCCGCATGTACCGGCTTTTTTGCATCCGATGCTGGACGGCCGAGCACGACGACGCGGCCCGAACGATTGAGTCGGCGAATCCACGGATGAATGAGCTCGTAGAGCTGGTGAAGGTCTTCTGGTGTATCGAGGCCGCTGCCGTCGAACACGATGGCGTCGACACGTGCGCCTTCCGGGGCATCGCCGGGCGCAACGAGCTGCGGGGCCCGCGCCCAGGCTTCACCAGGCCCGACAAAAGGCTGAATGGCAGCCGCGGAGGTGCCAACGACCAAGGGGTGCGCGCCGGCTTTGGTCAGGCTCTGGGCAAGCACGGTCTGCAGCGCACCGAAGCCGCACACGAGCACCTTCTTGTCGTCGAGCGGCCGCTCCTCGTATGGGCCTTTGGCCCGCGCCAGTTTCTCCGGCACCGGGATCGGAAGGCCAAGGGTCTTGACCAGTTTTCGCGCGTTCTCGTTTTCGAGCAGGAAATCCGTCATGCGAGCTCAGCTCCTCACTGAATAGGTTCCGACCAAGTAAGCAGGGCCGCCGGGCGCGTCCCCCACAAACACACTGTCGTCTTCGATGTAAAGTCCGACCCTGGCGGGAAGCACCAAAGGCTTGGTGAGCTTCACGTCGATCGATTCGAGCCGGGTCACGTCGCCGGAAAAGAGCGAGCGGTTCAAACCTTCGATCGCGCGCGCCATCGTAGAGAAGCCATGATTGATGATGTTGCGGAAACCATTGGCCCGAGCGGCCGGCGGAATCCAGTGGATCGGATTGAAGTCGCCGGTGAGCTTGGCGAACTCCAGCCCCACGTTCGTGCCGAGTTTCCAGCGAGCCAGCTCTTTGGCCATGACCGGAACACGGGGGCGGTCATCCTTGCGCTTCGCGGACTTGTCGCCGCCTCCGAGCGGGACGATGCCATACACATCGCATACGATCGCCTCGGGGTGAGCTGAGGTCGACGTCGTCGCCCGCTGATGAATCACGGCGCGGCGTCCGTTGTCGTCGATGTCGAGAAGCTGCACCTTGAGCTCATAGGGCTGGCCGAGCGGAAGCGGCGCGTTCATCTGCAAGCGGCTGCCACCGTTGAGAACGCGCTGGATCGGATACTGGAGCCCTTCGATGCCGCGCGCCTGCAAAGGGAAGACCCATTGGGGGAACAGATGGGCAGGAACTTGGCCCCGATACCAGGCGGGATCGCCGCCGACGTGCCGGATGTAGTCCCGCACCAGGTCGGCGGGTCGCGGAGGAATTCGCGCCGACACGATGGGGCCCGGGACCTGGGCCGGCGCCTTGTTGGGCTGTCCGGACGCGCTCTTCGCGGCGACGAACGCGGCGCGAGCAAGGGCGCCGAGCATCGGCCCCTGATGGAGGATGTAACGCGTAGGTACCGCCATATCGATTCTCCCGGGATGCCGGTGCGGTGGAGCGCCTGCCGCCCGACCCGGTTCTCTACCATTTGGTAGGGAGCCGCGCAAACCCGGTCGCGCTGCTAGGCTTCCGCGATGCCTAACCCTTTGATCCAACTCGGATTCGACATTCCCTTCGCCCAGATCGAGGCATCGCAGGTGGAACCGGCGACCGACGCGCTTCTGGCCCAATCGCGGGCTGCAATCGATCAAATCGTGACGAATGAAGGCCCCCGCAACTATGCCAACACGCTGCGCGGCGTCGAGGAAGCCACCGAGATGCTCGAACGGGCGTCGACCGTGGTCGGTCACCTGGAAAGCGTGGGAAGCAGCGAGACGCTGCGCGCTGCCTACAATGCGACCCATCCGAAGGTGAGTGCATTCTGGTCGGAGCTCGCGATGAACGATGGCCTCTATCAGGCTGTGCGTGCGTTTGCGGAAACAGATCAAGCGGCGGCGCTACCCGCGACCGAGAAGCGCTTCTTGAAGAAGACGCTCGACGACTTTCGAAGGCACGGCGCCGAGCTCGGGCCGGAAGACAAGTCGAAGCTCCAAGAGATCGAGATCGATCTCACCAAGCTCACGACCGAGTTCTCCCAGAACGTCTTGGACGAGACCAACGCGTTCGAGCTCTTGATCAGCGACGAAAGCAAGTTGGCTGGCTTACCGGACAGCGCAAAGCAAGCGGCGGCGGAGAGTGCGCGCGCGAAGGGCCTGGAGGGGTGGCGGTTCACGCTTCATGCGCCGAGCATGATCCCCGTGTTGACGTATTTGGACGACGCGAGCATTCGCGAACGAGTTTGGCGCGCCTACAATACCCGCGCGGTTTCCCAAGAGCGTGACAATCGCAAGGTCATCGCACGGGTTTTGGAGCTTCGTCGCGCCAAGGCCGAGTTGCTGGGCTACACTGATTTTGCGGACCTGGTGACCGAAGACCGAATGGCCAAAGCCGGCGCAAAGGCAAGAGATTTCATCGACGATTTGCGGAAGCGCACCCAGGAGGCGTTCCGCCGCGAGAATCGCGAGCTCGAGGCGTTTCGAAAACAGATCGAACCAGGCGCGGCACCCACGCTCCAACCCTGGGACATCGGCTACTACTCCGAAAAGCAGCGCCAGGCGAAGTACGACTTCAACGAAGAAGAGCTGCGGCCGTATTTCCCACTCGGTCGCGTCTTGCAAGGCCTCTTCGCGACGGCGCAGGCGCTCTACGAAATCGAAATTGTGGCGCGAGACGCCCAAGTTTGGGACCCCGAAGTGCAATCCTATGCAATTCGCGATCGAGACGGCACGATGATCGCCGCCTTTTACGTGGACCTGTTTCCACGCGAGAACAAGCGCGGCGGCGCGTGGATGAATTCTCTGATCAGCGCGGCGTATCGTGAAGGGCAACCGGCGCCGCAACTCGGGCTATTTTGCGCCAACGTCAATCCGCCGGTGGGTGGCAAACCCGCGCTCTTGACCCATCGCGAGGTCGAAACCCTTTTCCACGAGTTCGGCCATTTGCTTCACCACTGCTTCAGCCGCGTGAGTGTGAGAAGCCTCGCTGGAACGAACGTCGCCTGGGATTTCGTGGAGCTGCCCTCGCAAATCATGGAGAACTGGTGTTGGGAGCGGAGCGGCCTCGATCTTTTCGCGGCGCACTTTGAAACCGGCGAGAGGATCCCGGAGGCGCTGTATCAGAAAATGATCCGGGCGAGGACCTACCGCGCAGCCAACGCGCAGATGCGACAGCTGGGCTTTTCAGCAGTCGACCTCGCCCTCCACCAAGACTACGACCCCGCCCGCGACGGCGACGTCATGGCGTACGCGCGAGAGATGATCCAGGCGCATTCGCCGACGGCGCTGCCCGACGACTACGCGATGCTCGCGGGGTTTGGGCACCTCTTCGCCCACCCCACCGGCTATGCCGCAGGCTACTACAGCTACAAATGGGCCGAGGTGCTCGACGCGGACGCCTTCACCCGCTTCAAACGGGAAGGCATCACCAATCCCGAGGTCGGGCGCGCGTTCCGTGATGCGATCCTATCCAAAGGCAACAGCGAGGAAGCGGACAAGCTCTACGAGGACTTCATGGGCAGAGGACCCGACCTCGACCCGCTGCTCGAGCGGACTGGGTTGCTTCCCAGTGGCGGGGACGCGGCGCAACACGCAGGGGGCTGACCGCAGCGTGGCTACTCCGCGACGGCACGTAGGTCGACGGACACCGCGATGTCGTTGGCGACCTTCAGCCGTACGATCGATGGAACCGAAACGTTGTGATCTTCGAGCACCACGATGAAGTCCGCCTTGATGCGAAGCTGCTTCCCGGACCAATTGACGGTCCCTTTGGCGGTGACGGGCTTGCTGACTCCATGAGCGGTGAACTTGCCCTTGACCTGCACCTTGCGGTCCTTGCCTGACTTGAGCTCCGGCGAGTCTTTCTTTCCGAGGATGACTTCGGTGATCTCGAAATGGATGTTCGGGGTCTTCTTCGCATCGAGCCAACCGTCGCCCTGAAGGTGCTCGTCGCGGAGGTCGTTGTCGGTACGCAACGACACCACGGGCACCTTGAATGAGCCCGTGGTCTTCGTGATGTCCGCTGGATCGACGGTAAGACTGCCGCTGACTCTCGAGCTCTTGCCTACCATGGTCTCGAGCGGAGCGTCCGAGACGAAGGTCGCTTTGCTCTTGCCATCCGCTGGTACGAGAAACGTCGTCGCGTCGGCCTGAGAGATGGCCGGCACTGCCATACATGCGGCCAAGATCAGGCTGACTCCGGTGGCGTTCGTCATCATTCGCTCGTTCCCCCTTCGCTCAAGTATGCCGGTTTTGGACGGCAGCTTCACCCCCATATTCACGCGGCCGCCACAATCCTGGCGGTCTCGTGGAAGGTCCAGTCCTCGTTGTCCCGCTCCGCCCGGCCAAGCTCCCACTCGTCCCGAAACAGCGCCACCGGGCGATTGTCCCGGTCGACGACGGCCATCGGGACTCGCTTGGCCTTGAGCTCGGCACAGTCGGCGGCGCCGGTGACCCAGCGCGCGTGCTGATAAGGCAGAAGGTCGAACGTCACCCTAGCGCCATATTCGTGCTCGAGACGAAACATGAGCACGTCGAACTGCAGGCGACCCACAACGCCGCACACCGGATCCTTCTCGCGGCCCGGCTCCATGAAGAGCTGAACTGTCCCTTCTTCTGAAAGCTCTTGGATGCCTTTTTGGAGCTGCTTGCGTTTGAGTGGATCGAGAAGCTGTAAACGCCCGAAGTGCTCCGGAGAGAACTGCGGAACGGCGTCAAAGCTCATGGGCCCCTTCGTGGAAAGGGTGTCGCCGATTCGAAAGAGACCGGGGTCGTAGAGGCCGACGATGTCGCCCGGGTAGGCCTCCATCACGCTCTCGCGTTCCTGCGCGAAGAACTGCTCGGCACGATTGAGGCGAATCTCTTTTCCAAGCCGGAAGTGGCTTACCCGCATGCCGCCTTCGAACTTACCCGAACAGATGCGCGCGAACGCGATACGATCCCTGTGCGACGGGTCCATGTTGGCCTGCACCTTGAATACGAATGCGCTGAAGCGATCGTCGGCGGGGCTGACGGTTACGTCCCCGGTCGCTTCACGGTCGCCCGGCGCCGGGCAAAGACCCTTGAACGACCGCAAAAAGGGCTCGACTCCAAAGTTGGTGAGCGCGCTGCCGAAGAACACGGGCGTGATTTCGCCCGCGAGGAAGCGCTCTTGGTCCCACTCTTCGCCAGCCCCGTCTAGAAGCTCCACTTCCTCGCGAAGGGTTTGCGCCGCCTCTTCACCCAGCAGCGCTTCGAGCTCGGGGTCTTCGAGGCCGGTGACCTTCATGACCGCCCGCTTCGCTTGCCCCTCGGACGAACGCTCGAAACGGATGACGAGCTTGTTGATTCGGTCGTAGACCCCTTGGAACAAGTCGCCGCTCCCGATCGGCCAGGTGAACGGCACCGTGCTCACCCCGAGCACCTCTTCGACCTCGCTCATCAAGCCGAAGGCGTCGCGGGCAGGTCGGTCCATCTTGTTGATGAACGTGACGACCGGCGTGTTGCGCAGGCGGCAAACGTGAAAGAGCTTGCGGGTCTGAGGCTCGACGCCTCTCGCGGCATCGAGAATCATGATGCCGCAATCGGCTGCCATCAGCGTCCGATACGTGTCTTCGCTGAAGTCGTTGTGGCCCGGTGTGTCGAGAAGGTTCCAGCGGATGTCGTCGTATTCGAACTGCAGGACCGAGGTCGTGACGGAAATGCCGCGCTGTTTTTCTAGCGCCATCCAATCGCTGACCGCCGAACGCTTCGCCTTGCGCGACTTGACCGCACCGGCCGCATGAATGGCGCCCCCGTAAAGCAGCAGCTTCTCGGTCAGAGTCGTCTTGCCGGCATCCGGATGCGAGATGATCGCGAAGGTGCGGCGCCGCTGGTATTCGTTCTGTCCCATGCCCCGGCGCCAAGATAGTCACTGTGCTCGGTTGCGCCAGTCTGCGAACGTGCTGTGATGCGGGCTGCCAATGGCAGGGCTATTTCCAGAAATCGAGCCGTACGATACGGGCCATCTTCGGGTCGATGACTTGCACTCGGTGTACTTCGAGCAGTGCGGAAATCCCGAGGGAAAGCCAGCCCTCTTCGTCCATGGGGGGCCTGGCGGCGGCGCGAACACGGCGCACCGACGGTTCTGGGACCCTGCGGTCTACCGGATCATTCTGTTCGATCAGCGCGGCTGCGGCCGCAGCACGCCTCACGCGGAGCTGCGAAACAACAGCACCTGGGATCTTGTCCACGACATGGAACAAATCCGGGAGCACCTCGGCATCGAGCGCTGGCAGTTGTTCGGTGGGTCCTGGGGAAGCACGCTCAGCTTGACCTATGCCCAGCAGCACCCCGAGCGCGTGTCTGACATGGTCCTGCGCGGCATCTTTCTACTCCGGCAGCGCGAAATCGACTGGTACTATCAGGAGGGTGCCAGCCGAATCTTCCCCGAGGCCTGGCAGAAGTATCTCGAGCCAATCCCCGAAGACGAGCGCGGCAGCCTGGTGAACGCATACTACCGGCGCCTAACCAGCGGCGACCGAGATGAACGGATTCGGGCGGCTCGCGCATGGAGCATGTGGGAAGGCAGCACCAGCAGACTCATCCCAGACCCGGAACTGATCGAACGGACCGGCGATGAGACGTTTGCCGAAGCGTTCGCCCGGATCGAGTGCCACTACTTCGTCAATGGCGGCTTCTTTCGAGACGAAAACCAGCTCCTCAACAACGTCGACCGCATCCAACACATCCCGACGCTCATCGTTCAAGGACGCTACGACATCGTCTGCCCCGCCGAAAGCGCTTACGAGCTCCACCGCGCGCTGCCCAAAAGCACCCTTGAAATCGCCCCCCGCTCCGGCCACTCCGCCCTAGAACCCGAAATCACCGCCCTCTTGGTAAGGGGACACTCCACTACCTAGAGAACTTGCGGTATTTGATTCGGTGGGGGACGTCGGCCTCGGTGCCCAGGCGGGCTTTTCGGTCGGCGGCGTAGTCGGCGTAGGAGCCTTCGTGCCAGACGACTCGGCTGTCGCCTTCGAAGGCGAGGATGTGAGTGCAGATACGGTCGAGGTACCAGCGATCGTGGCTGATGATCATCGCGCAGCCGGGGAACGCTAGGATCGCTTCTTCGAGCGAACGCAAGGTGTCGACGTCGATGTCATTGGTAGGCTCATCGAGGAGCAAGACGTTGCCGCCACTCTTGAGGAGCTTCGCCAGGTGCACGCGGTTTCGCTCGCCGCCGCTCAGGTTCTTCACCGGTTTTTGCTGATCGCTGCCGCGAAAGTTGAACCAGCCGACATAGGCACGCGACTTCACCGTGCCGCCACCGACGTCGATTTCGTCGGCTCCGTCCGTGATCTCCTTGAACACGTTGTTGCTGTCGTCGAGCGCGTCACGGCTCTGATCGACATACGAGAGCGCTACCGTTTCACCGACGGTAATCGCCCCCGAGTCGGGCGTCTCCTCGCCGACCAGCATTCGGAACAAGGTCGTTTTGCCCGCGCCGTTCGGGCCGACGATGCCGACGATCGCCCCGCGCGGAACGATGAAGCTCAGGTCCTCGAACAGAAGCTTGTCGCCATAGCCCTTGCTGACCCCATTGACCTCGAAAACCTGTGTACCCAGCCGCGGCCCCGGGGGGATTCGAATTTCGTTGGCATCGCCTCGGGCTTTGGCCGCGTCGGCCACCAAGCTTTCGAAGGCCGTGATGCGTGCCTTGCTCTTTGCCTGCCGAGCCTTCGGCGACGACCGCACCCACTCGAGCTCCCGGGCGATCTTTCGCTTCCGGGCGCTGTCTTTCTTCTCTTCTTGGGCGAGTCGCGCCTCCTTGGCTTCGAGCCACTGAGAGTAATTGCCTTGAAACGGGTGCGCCTCGCCACGGTCCAGCTCGAGAATCCACTCCACGATCTCGTCCAAAAAGTACCGGTCGTGGGTCACCAAAATGACGCAGCCGGGGTACTTCTGGAGATACCCCTGCAACCAAGCCACCGACTCGGCGTCGAGGTGGTTCGTCGGCTCATCGAGCAGCAAGAGCTCCGGCTTCTCCAGCAACAAACGGCAGAGCGCAACTCTGCGCTTCTCGCCACCCGAAAGCATCTTCGGGTCTGCGTCGGCGGGAGGCAAGCGAAGCGCGTCCATGGCAATCTCCAGCGTGCTCTCCAGGTTCCAACCATCCACGGCATCGATCTTGTCTTGAAGCGCTCCCTGCCGGTCGAGCAGCTTCGCCATCTCCTCGTCGCTCATCGGCTCAGCCAGCTTCATGCTGAGCTCGTTGAACTCGTCGAGAATCGCGCGCACCGACGACACCCCGGCTTCCACCGCCTCCAAGACCGTCTTCGCGTCACCGAGATCCGGTTCCTGCGGCAGGTAGCCCACGTGTGCACCCGGCCGAATCCATGCCTCGCCGGTGAAGCTGTCATCCACGCCCGCCATGATGCGCAGCAGAGACGACTTGCCGGTGCCGTTGACACCAATGACCCCTATCTTCGCGTTCGGAAGGAACGAAAGATAGAGGTCTTCGATGATCTTCTTGTCCGGGGGATGAACTTTCGTGACCCCCTTCATCGTGAAGATGAATTCTGCCATGAGCTATTGAGCGGTGCGTCTCCTGGCGAGCCACATAGCAACGATGCAGAGCGCAATCCAACCGAGGGAGGCGCTCTTTGCCGCGCTCACCCCGCACCCGTCCGAGCTGCTCGCATCACCGCCCGGTTCGCGCTTCCCGTCCCCTGGGTCCGCCTTGCCGTTCGGCGCCGCTTCCAGCGCACCCGCTTTGAGGTCGAGCTCCGGGATGTCGGTCTGGATCAAGGCAGGCAGCTGGTTGGTCAGCGTCGTGCCGGTGGTCCCTTTGAGCGCGGTGTTGCCCGCTGCGAAGGGCCTCGGCGTCGGGCCACCGGGCGGTCCGCCCCAGGTGCCGCGCTGCGGATTCTCGCACGCGATCGGCTCTTCCCACGGATGCAAGATCACGTATCGCCCCTGGAAGTTGTTGACGCTCGACGCCTGCGCGCGTCGTTCTCCGAGCTCGCCTTTTTGATCCGGCATCCCGCGGCCGCCGACGATCGGGCCCGCCGCACGGAACACCAGGTCCTCGTCGAGCCCGTCCTTGTCGTAGCGGTAGTGCAAACGCGTGAGCACGAAGCCGTAGGGCTGCCACGATGGTCGCCGCCTGCGCTGCGGCACGACGCCGGGAATGTCGGAGTATGGATCCTTCTCGCCCGGCACGATGACGTCGCCACCGAGGGTGGCGAGCTCATCGGGCCGCAGCGGCGGCTCCGGACAGGGGTCGCAGGTGGTCGCGTCCCATGCGTACTCCGTCACGACCGCGCCCGGGTTCTTCTGGATCGTTCGCTCGAATAGCGCGTCATAGAACGCCCCGAAGGTCTTCCGAACGCTATTCTCGACGCGGATGTTGGTGGGGATCGACGCGTTCTTGTAGTTGGCCACCTCGTAGCGCTGCTGCTTGCCGAGAATGTGAACTATCAAATCCTGCTTGCCCGCACTGTTGAGCAGCCCGAGCCGCACCGGCAACGTGAAGGTCGGCGCGTCGTAGTGGAACCGTAGAGGCGAGAGCACCGCCTTGCCATCGCGGAACTTCACCTTCTCCGCATCGACCTTGGCGACGAAGAACTTGGTGTTCTGCTCGACATAGGGGCGCAGCACCGCGTTGGCGCCCTTCGGAATGTTGTATTCGTTCTTGCGCAGCCACTTGTCGAGACCGCCAGAATCCTTGGCGCTCAAGATGACGATGTCGTACTCGGCCACCTTGAACTGCGCTTCGATGGTGACACCATATTTCGAGTCCTCTTCGGCGTCTGCGCTGGACTTGGCCCTTCGCGCCATCGGCGCACCTGCGGCCGTCTCGTAGACGACCATCGGTCGGCAGGGATCCTGCTCCCAATACTCGACGAGGCGCGGCGCAGCGAGCTTGTCGACCCGCGAGAAGATCTCGGGCGGAAGAGTCTTCACGTTCTCTTCCTGCAGAACGACCGGCACCGGCACGATCATCGCAAAGTCCTCGGGCGGGCCCTGGTAGTTGTTCTGCATCGAGAGCACGGTCCGCGTGCCCTCACGCATCATCACGACCATGGTCGCGTTGTTGTAGAGCGAGGCATCGGCCCCACTCACGTAAAACCCACAAAATGCGCGCGTCGTCGTCGGCCAGGCCATGGCCACGCACAAACCCAAAATAGCGATTGCTTGCTTCATCGAATATTCCTCACTTGCCCAGGTAGACGCACGAGCCCGCAATTCGGATCTATTTTTTGAGAACCCGGGCGATCGAGTCGAGATTCAGCCGGATTGCAGCGACTACTTGATGCCGAGCAGCTCGACGTCGAAGACCAGCATCCCTGCCGGTCGGCCGGGTCGGCCGCCATAGGCCATTTTCTCGGGAATCCAGATTCGTCGCGACTCGCCGACGACCATGAGCTGCAAGCCCTCGGTCCAGCCTGGAATCACCTGGTTGAGGCCGAAGCTCGCCGGCGCTCCACGCACGACGGAGCTGTCGAACATCTTCCCGTCGGTCGTCCAACCCGTGTAATGCACGGTGACGACGCTCGTCGCGGTGGGGTGCTCGGTGCCCGTTCCCTTCTCGAGGACGCGCGACCCGATCCCGGATTTGGTCTTTTTCGCCTTCTTTGGAATCTTGGCGACGTCTTTGGGTGTCTCGGGCGGCTTGGGTGCTTCCTTGAAGCTGATGAGCTCCACGTCGAACACGAGCGTGCCGCGAGGCGGGCCTACTGCTGCATGCGGATCGTTCGACGCTTCCTCGCCATACGCAAGGCTTCCCGGGATCCAGAAACGACGCTTCTCCCCAGCGACCATCATCTGCACGCCCTCGGTCCAGCCTGGAATCACGCGATTGAGAGGGAACTCCGCGGGTCGTCCACGCACCACCGAGCTATCGAACATTCGGCCGCTGGTGGTCCATCCCGTGTAGTTCACCGTCACGATGTCGGCGGCCGTCGGATTTTTGTCGCCCGTGCCCGCCTGCAAGACGGTCCAGGCGAGACCCGACGCGCTCTTCTCCGCGTTCTCGGGCGGCGCGGCTACATCGGGGGGCGCCGGAAGCGCGCCAGGCATGGAGCCTTTGGCCACGATCTCTTGCGTGTTGGATTCTTTCTCGGCGGCTTCGGCTTTCTCGGCCGGCGCCTCGGCTTCCGCGGCGGGCTCGCCCTCGGCGGGTGCGGGTTCGCTGCTCTTGCAGCCGGTCAACGCGGCGGCGAGCGCCACGCAGCAAAGAAGGGTCCAGACGTTTTTCATGGACGCTTGGTAGCCGACTGCGCGCGCGCTGTCTACTTCTCTAGTTGGCCTGGGGGGTTCGGTTTGGCCACCACCTCGACCACCTCCACGACTTCCCCTTCGACGTCAATCACCTCTTGGGGACCGCCAGGCCCGCGGCCGTAGCCCGGCGCGTACACTTGTACCCGTCCCGCCGCGATTTGCGCCTCGAACCACCGACGAACGAAACCGGCGATGACCCGGCGCGTCGGAGGCATCACCATCGAGAGCCCTGCGATGTCGGTCAGGATACCGGGGGTGATGAGCATCAAGCCGCCGATGAAGATCAGAAAGCCATCGATGACGCCGTCTTTCGGGATTTGCTGCCGCGCCATGGCCTCTTGCCAGCGGCGAATCACCCGAGCGCCCTCGAGGCGCGCAAACCAGGCGCCGACGGCGCCGGTCACGATCACCAAGCCGATCGTGGCCACCGGACCGAGGACTCGCCCGACCGCGATCAAAAGGTAGAGCTCGACCAGCGGAACGACTGTGAACAGCAGGAAAAGGCGACCCACCGATCGAACGTAAGGCGTCTGCGGGACCGGCGCTACCCCGTGTCCCGCCCTTTGCTTGGCGTCGCCGTCGTTCTGCCGTAAACCCGGCGGCATGAATACGGCGCTGGACGGCTCGATGAGCCCGAAATGGGGACTGCGATGCGTGTTGGGCGGCGCCCTCATGGGGCTTGCAAATCTCGTCCCTGGAATCAGCGGAGGCACGATGCTGCTGGCCGCGGGGATCTATCCTCGCTTCATCGAGTCCCTGGCCGACCTGAGCGGGCTTCGATTTCGAAAGCAATCGTTTTTCGTATTGGGCCTCGTTGGGATCGCGGCGGCGGCGGCCATTCTTCTCGGAGCCGGACCGGTCAAAGATGCCGTCGTCGAGCACCGCTGGGCGATGTACAGCCTCTTCATCGGACTGACGCTGGGCGGTGTTCCGGTCCTTTGGCAAATGGCCCGGCCTGCAACCAACGGATTTTGGAGCGGCATGGCGGTGGGGCTCGTCCTGATGGCGGCGCTCGCCTGGCTCCAGCTCGAAGGGGCGAGCTCCGGAGTGAACCGAGAGGGCGTCGTCATGATGTTCGTAGCCGGGGTCGCCGGCGCAAGCGCGATGATTCTCCCCGGGGTGAGCGGCGGGTACCTCCTGTTGGTGATGGGGGTCTACGTCCCGGTGCTGAGCGCCGTCGACGCTCTCAAAGAAGCGATGGGGTCCGGCGAGTTGGCGAGTGCTTCGGAGCCCGTCATGGGGGTGGTGCTTCCGGTCGGCGTCGGCGTCGGCGTCGGCATCTTGCTGATCAGCAACATGATCAAAATCGTGCTCGAGCGCTACGAGCAACCGACCTTGGGCGTCTTGATGGGCTTGCTCGTGGGCGCTGTCTTTGGCTTGTGGCCTTTTCAGGACGGCGTGGCCCCCAAAGTTGGCGAAATATTCAAAGGACAGATCCTCACGAACGAACGGCTTGCCGAGTTGACGCCGGACAAGTTCCCGACCCAGTTCTACACGCCCGATTTCAACGGAGTCATGATGGCGTTGGGCCTGGTGGGTGTCGGCTACATGGTCACGACGTTGGTCGCTCGGGTCGGCGGCGCCAAGCCGGAACGGCCTCACACGTAGAGCGATTCGATCGCGTCGCCGCGTTTTGACTCCTCAGTTCTTGAGGAGCTCATCACACTCAGCGCTGATGTAGCCGAGGGCGACGAGTTGGCGGCACAGCTCGGGCGACATGTCCTGTTTTTCTTCGGTCAGTCCCGGTGTCTTCTTGGCGGCCGACCCGCTCGAGGCTGCGAGCCAATGGCCGCGATCCTCGGCCCCGAGGAACTGACCATGGAGCGTTCGCAGGTAGCGCTGAGCGATGGGATGTCGGCTCCCGTCGAGCTCCTGCTTCTCCCAGTAGTCGTTGCGGAGGTCGAACATGACCTGGGTCAGGTTGCCCCGAATGATCATTTTCCAATCGCCGCCGCGAATCACCCGGCGGTGATCGAGGAAGTCACTGAACGCGACATGGGGTCCAGCCGGCCAATCGCCCCGCATGAAACCGAGGAGGCTTCGACCTTCAAACGCGTCGGGGATCGAGACCCCCGTCGCCTCGAGGACAGTCGGCCCAATGTCCATCGTACTGACGACCGGACCGATGCGCGTGCCTGCCGGAACGACGCCGGGCCATCGGAACATCAGCGGAACGCCCAGGAGCTCTTGGTAGACCGAGTGCCCGTGGCCCCAAGAGCCGTGCTCCTGAAACTCTTCGCCGTGGTCCGAGGTCACGACGACGATGGTGCGGTCTTCGAGCCCGAGCTCACGGAGCTTGGCGAGAAACTTCCCGAAGTACTCGTCGTGGTAACTGATCTCGCCGTCGTGCAGCGCTTCGATGCGTTCCTTGTCGCGCTTCGTGAATGCGAACTTCTTCGGATTCTTCTTTGCTTCGTCGAGCATCAAGTGCGTTCGGCGATTCTGCACCTGCCCGCTGTAGGGCTGAGCGTCGTACATGTTCAGGAACTTGGCCGGCGGGTCGTAAGGCACGTGAGGGTCAATCGTCTGGATGTAGACGAAGAAGCGCCCTTCCTTGTGCTTTTCGATCCAACCTTGTGCCTCACCGAACACGTTGGATGCGTTGGTGTTGCGCGCCTCGCGGATGTAGTTCGTGTAGTGATCCCAACCTTGATCAAAACCAAAAGCGTTGGATACGTAGCCATTCGCGATGAAGCTCGCGGTCTTGAAACCGGCCTTCTTGTAGACCTCGCTCAGCATCAACGCCGACTTCGGAAGCTTCGAGGCGTCCTCCTTGGTACGGTGCGTGGCGGGGTGAAGCGAAGTCAGCACGCTGGCGACGGAGGGCTTGGTCCAGTTCTCCGGAGACTGCGAGCGCTCGAAGAGAGTGCCGTGCGCGGCAAACTCGTCAATAGCCGGGGTCTTCACTCGGGTTTTCGGATAGTAAGCGTGAACCTTGCTCGCGCGCAGCGTATCGATGAGGAGCACGATCACGTTGCGCGCCGGCTCGTCCATCGCGATCAGCTCGTCAGCGCGTCGAACGATTCGAACGTCGCTCAGGGCAAGGTCGGCAGCGCCCTGGTTATGGAAACGCAATCGGACGATCTCTCCGGCCTGCGAGCTCAACGAGACCAGTCGATCGCGCCACGCGGTTCCGACCTCCATCCGCTCCGTGGTGCCGTCGGTGCCGTCGGTGCTGATCTGCAGGGACAGCGACCCGCTGCCCTCGGCCACGAGGCCGGATCCGAACACCAGGGTGCCTTGGTCCGGCGCCTCGATGAACCAGTCGACCTGCGCACCTGGCGCCAATACGATCGCACGTCGGTCGACGTCAGACACCGAGACTTGGCTCACTTCGACTCGCCGCGGCGCAGCCGGATCTTCGACGCCTGATGGCTCGAATCGCAGCCAATCGATCGCGACCGACCGACGCTTGCCGCGGACCTGCGCGCTCTTGGTTGCGCGCAGCATGATCGAATTCTCGCCCGGGCGGACCAGGGCTTCGGGGATTGTAATCATGAAGTCCCTAAATCCGTCCCCCCGCGTCATGCGGGCTTCACCGGCGGTCTTGCCGTTGACGTAGACGATGAGCGCTCCAGTCGCGTAGGGTTTGGCCCGGAAGCGTAGCTGCATCGCTTCCTTTCGCGCCGCCGGTAAATAGAGGCGCGCGGTTTTGCCAAAGGTCGACACGCGGGCTTCGCCTTCCCGGCTCTCGCCGAGCCAGCCGCTGTTCCAATTGCCAATGGTGTACTTGGGGCGTGCCGCGGTGCCGAAATCGATGACGAGGCCCGACGGGTCGTAGACGTCAGCTAGATGTAGA
>JABDJF010000004.1 GCA_013002645.1 Myxococcales bacterium | reverse complement strand
GCACGGACTACGACGGATTCATCATTCCACCGAAGGACCTACCGGGGATTTGGGCCTTTCCGCGTTTGGTTCAAGAAATGCTCGATCGCGGTTGGGCCGAGTCACGGATTCGAAAAATCCTCGGCGGCAACGCGCTGCGCGTCATCGAGGCGTTGCGCGGCTAACCCCGCTCGCCCACGCTTTGGTCATGTCACTGCTGGAACAGATCAACGCCGACCTCAAAAAGGCCATGCTAGAGCGGGACGAGCTGACCCGCGACACGCTTCGCATGGTCAAGTCCGAGCTGCTGACGCTCGACAAGCCCGATGACCTCGCGGTGCTTTCCCGCGCGGTGAAGTCGCGGCGCGACAGTATCAAGAGCTACATCGAAGGCGGAAGGCAGGACCTCGCCGACAAAGAGCAAGCCGAGATCGGAGTGATCGAGCGCTACCTGCCAAAGCAGCTCAGCGAAGACGAAGCTCGCGAGGCGATCACTGCGATCGTCGCAGAGCTCGGCGTGTCCACTAAGAAGGAGCTCGGCCGGGTCATGAAAGAGATCAAGGCTCGTTTTCCCGGCCAGGTCGACGGAAAACTGGCGGCGTCGATCGCCGGGCAGCTGCTCGACTGAGTCGCTAACCGCTCGGCTCGTTTCGAGTCGACCACCAGAGGCGATATCGCTCTTGGATCGCTCTGCGCTGGTCGCCGGGCATATCGACGCGGTATCCGTAATCCTGAGCCGACGCTCGAGCGAGATCGCGGCTTGCGATAGCACGGATTTCAGGGTCATCGTGATCGAGACTGTCGATGAGCCACTCGACCCGCGTGCGATTGCGGTTTTCTGAAAACCAGGCGGTCCACTCTGCTTCCGCGGCTGAAAAATCCTGCGCGGTCAGCATGCGCAACACCCGCCATGCTGCTTCGCCGAGCACGCTGTGCGCCGACAGGATTGGAATCAGCGCCTCGACGCAGCCTTCGTCGCGGAGAACGGCGAGCGCGCGCATTGCGAGCAGGCGCGATCGCTGGTCTGAATCCGATGCGACTGCGAGCGCGCGAAGCGACTCCTTGAGCCCGTCCACTCCTTCCTGCTCGTGGAAGACCTCCAAGGCATAGAGCGCGCCGCGAGATACGCCTTGATCGTCATCGAGAAGGGCGGCGGCCAGCGGCTCGATGACCAGAGGGTGGGGAAGCTCAGCGGCCACGAGCGTGGCGTAGTATCGGACTTCGGGCTCGTCGGACTTCAGAAGCTCTGCGACGTACGGCGCCGCAGCATCGCCGAACGCCACGAACGTTCTGCAGAGCGCTGATACGCTTCGTCCGCGAGGGGGTTGCACGTGTGGCTCCCAGCGATTGAACCAGAGCCGACCCGGGAAAAGGTCCGTCAAGATCGGAAGGGCTTCTTCCCCCATCGCGAGGAGGGCGGCGTGCTCGGGTGCTTCTTCGTTTGGGCCATAGGTCCCGATCCGGGTGACCGCCCGATGAACGCGCGCCGCGAAATCGGGCGGCTCCGGGGGCAACAGGCTTCGCGGGGCCGTTCCAACGGCGCTGAGCGAGCCGACGCTCAGATGCTCGACCAGGAACTTCATCGTGTTGGTCTTGGCAGCATCGCCCCGTGCGGGAGGGATCCCCGTCCATCGGCGAAAAGCGCGGCCCAGCTCGCGGTCCGGCCACCACTTGGCCTCGAGGGTGTCACCCGGAGGTGGGTTGGACGTTCGCCAACGGCCGTCCGACGAACCAGACTCGGGCGCGTCACTCGGATTCGCGGCTTCGACACGATCCGAAGGCGCGTTCTTGATCAGATACGTCGAGTCCGACTTGTTCCCTGACCCCATCGCTTACGAGGGTACACCAATCGGGCTCAAACGAGCATTTTGATCTGTCGCTCGTCCTGCGGGCTGCTGACTCGGCCGCTCGCAGCGTCCCGGAGGAGTTTCTTGATACGGAGCCCGAGGACGTCGATCTCGGTCGATGCGAACTCTTCGGCCCCGAAGCGCGCTACCTGTTCGGTCTGGCGCCTCAGGATTTCCATGTCCTGCCTGAGGATGCGCATCGCCACCGGCCTGAAGACCGTCCGCAAGATCAGGTTCGGAATCGGAGCCTTCACAGCCACCGTGGCAAACATGTCCGTGACCGTCGGCGTTCGGGGCGTCAGCGCAGTGGTGGCGATGATGTGACTTCGATCGCTCAGCCGATACTCGACCTGCGCGATACACGGCAGGATGAAGCGGTACCAGTGAAACACCTCGCCCCCCTGCGGTGCGAGAATCCGGCCGGCGACTCCCTCTGGGCGTTCCTCCCCGATGAACTGGGCTTCCACTCCGCCGTCGACCGACCTGATGACGACGTCGATTGGCTTGCGTCCCTTGTTCTTTCGGAAAAGCCCTGCGTGGACGAACGCGGTGTGCGGAACGTCCAAGGCATTCTCTGCGACCGCGTCGAGGGGCCCCGGCATTTCGAGCTCTTCTCGAATGGTGAGGTATCCGGGTTGATCTGCGCAGGGTATGGCGTAGGGCTCGCGATCGGGCGCCACGTCGGCCTCAGAGTAAACCCAAAGCCAGCCCTGCGAGTCGCGGCAGGCAAAAGAGGGGACGCGCCTTCCAGGGTGATCCGGCTCACCGCACAGCCCGGGCACCGCCTTACAGGTCCCGGCGCCGTCGAATTCCCAGCCGTGGTAGTGGCACCGGATGTTCCCGCCGATCACATGGCCCGCGGACAGTGGAGCGTTGCGATGCGCGCAGCGATCCAACAGCGCCACGCCTTGTCCGGTCGAGTCGCGAAATGTAACGAGTGGTAAGCCATTCAACACAAACGGCTTGGGCTTCGACTCCACGTCCCGGCTGGCCGCAACCACATACCAACCCGGCGCAAAACCCGTATTTGGCCTGGTATCCGACGTTGGCTGTGATCCCTCGCTCATGCTGTTCTGCGCAATTCCTGCGTCTCACGGAAAGCGGTTTTGTTTCATTTGCGTAATTAGCACGAACGCGGCCCAAGTTTCGATGGAACCGGGTGGGTTCCGCTGCTACACGCAAGCCATGTCACGCCAAATCAACAAGGAACGTACTCGGCGTCGCCTCCTGCAGGCGATTCTCAAAACGATCCAGCGGCACGGGCGCGGGACCCTGACCACGGGACGAGTCGCTCAGCTCGCCGGGGTCGCGCAGCCGACTTTCTATGTTCACTTCCGCAGCATGGATCAAGCACTCGAGCAGGTGGCCGAGTGGGTTGCCCAGGAGCTCAGCCCCGGCCTGAACCCAGAGGCGTCCGCCGAGCTCGATCGCGCCGCCGAAGTGCTCGAAGAAGCGGTGCGCAAATGCACTCGCTCGCTGGTCCACGACCGCAAAATGGCCGAGGTCTTCCTCAACAACCGCCGTGACCAGACTTCCGCGCTCGGCAGGCGCTGGAGCGTGCTCACCGGGAGCCTCCGCGAGCGAATGAGGCAAATCGTGGTTCAGGTCCGCCCTGACGCGGCCCCGGCCGACGCGGCGCTCCACGCCGAGTTGCTGGTCAGCGTCGTCTTTGGCCTGGCTGAAGCGCAGCTCGACGGCCGCATCGATGATCTCGACCGCGCCAGCGCGACGGCTTCGCGCGCGATCGTCACGAGCATTTTGACGACTTCCTCGGTCGCGGACGCCGCCTGAGGGCCTCTGCGTCATAAGCCGGACGCACGGGTCGCGCCCGGACAGCATTCCGGTCAGCTTTCGATGGGGTTGCTTGCATGTTAGGTCCCGACTGTGACTGACCTCTTCAATCCATCCGCCGAGCATCGCGCGCTGCGCGAGCTCGTTCGTTCGTTTGCCGAACGAGAAGTCGACCCGCAGGCCGAGGCATCCGATCAAACCGAGCGTTTCAACATCGAGCTCTTTGGCAAGCTCGGCGAGCTCGGCCTCCTCGGAATCACCGTGGAGGAGCGTTTTGGTGGCGCGGGCCTGGACCCCGTCGCCGCCGTCATTGCACACGAAGAGCTTTCGGCGGCCGACCCTGGGTTCACCCTCGCATATCTCGCGCACTCGATGCTCTTCGCAAACAACCTGCAGATCAACGGAAGCGACGCGCAGCGCAGCACGTACCTGCCTGACGCGTGTAGCGGCAAGAAGGTCTGTGGAATGTGCATGAGCGAGCCCGGCGCCGGCACCGATGTCCTCGGCATGCAGACCACCGCAGTCCGCAAGGGCGATACTTACGTGCTCAACGGTGCCAAGATGTGGATCACCAACGGGGCGATTAACGACACCGAGTTGGGCGACACCTACCTCGTCTATGCGCGAATGGAAGGCAGCGCCCGGAATCAACTCTCGATGTTCATCGTCGAAAAGGGATTCGCGGGGTTCGGTCTCGGCCAGAAGATCAAAGGCAAGCTCGGAATGCGCGCCTCGACTACGGCCGAGCTCGTTTTCGAAGATTGCCGAGTGCCGGCGGAGAACCTGGTGGGTAGCGAAGGCGCGGCAACCCTCCACATGATGCGAAACCTGGAGGTCGAGCGTGTTGCGCTCGCTGCGATGAGCCTGGGCATCGCTCGCCGATCGATCGAAGTGATGAACCGGTACGCCGGCGAACGAACCTCATTTGGCAAACCGCTGCGCGATTTCGGCCAAATCCAACGCTACATTTCACAGTCCTATGCTGAGTACATGGCCGGGCGGGCGTACACCTATTGGACGGCTGCGACGATGAGCCTCGAGACGCCTGGCCAGCGTCTCGACTCGGACGGCGTGAAGCTCTTCACTTCGACGATGGCCAAGGACGTGGCCGACCGGGCCATCCAGGTGCTGGGGGGCTATGGCTACGTTGCGGAATACGGCGTCGAGCGACTCTGGCGCGACGCAAAGCTACTCGAAATCGGAGGCGGCACCCTCGAAGCGCACCAAAAAAACATGTGCCGAGAGCTTGGTCGCACCGACCGCATTTTGTGATTAACCCCACATCACCAGGACTTCCTCGGCGTTTTCCCCTCGCGAACTAGCGAACCGACGTTTCGAGCCGCTATGCTGTGCGATGTGACACTTTCCGCCGGGGGGATAGCCGGCCATCGGGTCGCTCTCGCGGTCGTACCGGCCTCGCGAGAAGGTTCTCAGGGGAAAGTGTTTGGGGGAAGCATTGACGCAACAATCCGCAGCTAGCCAAGTGCCAAAGCCACCGATGGACCTTCCCGTTCTCGGGAAGTTTGCCGGCTACGACATCTTGGGGCGGCTAGCGCTCGGCGGGATGGCGGAAATCCTCCTTGCCCGCCACGCGGACACCGACGGCGACCATCGTTTCTTGGTGGTCAAGCGAATCCTTCCGCACTTCGAGGCCGACAGTGATTTCGTGCAGATGTTCCTCGACGAGGCGCGGATCGGAATGCAGCTCAAGCACCCGAACATCTGTCAGTTCCATCAGTTTGGTGCGGACGCAGGGTCGCACTTCATCGTGATGGAATGGGTCAACGGTGTGCCTCTCGGGCGATTGATTCGCAAAGCGCGCAACTCCGGTGGTGTTGGGCTTCCAATTGCGATTCGCATTGCAGTCGACGTGGCAAAGGCGCTCCACTACGCCCACATCGCGAACGATGAGCATGGCGAGCCGTTCAACATCGTTCACCGCGACGTCTCGCCGCACAACATCATGATCGGCTACAACGGAATCGCGAAGCTGCTCGATTTCGGCATTGCAAAAGCCGACCATCGTGCGCACAAGACCCAAGCCGGCGTGGTGAAGGGCAAGTTTGCGTATATGGCTCCCGAACAATGTACCGCCGCGCCCTCGGACCATCGGCTCGACATCTTCGCTCTCGGCGTTTGCGTTTTCGAGTCCGTCACCGGCCGATCGCTCTACCGGCGGAAGACCGAGGCCGCGACCATGCGCGCGGTGATCATGGACCCCGTTCCGTCTCTCAAAGAGCGCCTACCGGACGCTCCAGACGAGCTCGAGCGGGTCTTGCAGAAGGCGCTCGCCAAAGACGCCAAAGATCGCTACGCGACCGCCGAGGAGTTTGCGGCCGAGCTGGAAGCCTTCGGAAAGTCGACCAATCGGCTTGCGACGCAGCGCGAGGTCGCCGACTTCATCAAAAAAGTCTTTCCCGAGGAGTTCAATCGCGGACCGCGTGTCGACACGGTGCCCTTTGGCGCGTCGGTCGCGGTCAGCGTACTCAACGCTGAGGCTCTGGACTCGCAGAAGTCCTACGTGTCGCAGCTGCCTGGCGCGATTCGGGACCTCGAAATCGATGGAGACGCCGGAGGCGTAGACCTGGGACACCTGATCGATGCACCGGTAGTCCTGGCGCACGCTGAGCCCGCCAACAAGGATGCCTCGCCCGGACCGGACCTGAGCAAGCGCCCGACCGAGCCCGCGGAGATAGAGCCTCCGAAGAAGGCGGCGTCTCCGAAGCCGAGGTCTGCCCCGAAAAAGCCCTCTCGATTTGGCTGGAAGCAGTCTCTGGCGCTTCTCGTCATACTTTTCGGAGGAGCTGCCGCGGCCTACCATCAGAACGACGCCGTCAAAGAGGCGGTCGACGGCTTCTCGGTCATCTTCGAGGACAAGGGGCCGCCCGAGGTCGCGATCGACGAGAACCCTCTCCTCCGGGAACATGGCGCCCGAATTCTGCTCGCGTCGTCGCCGCCGGGCGGGAAGGTTTTTCTCGATGGGATCGAGCAGGGCGTTGCGCCGGTCGCACTGACTGGCTTGATGGAGGGAGACTATCGGGTTCGCGTCGAAGCTCCGGG
Organism: Myxococcales bacterium; assembly: GCA_013002645.1. Taxonomy (GTDB): domain Bacteria; phylum Myxococcota_A; class Polyangia; order Polyangiales; family Houyiibacteriaceae; genus SG8-38. The sequence goes on along the minus strand of JABDJF010000004.1, from coordinate 1,643 downwards.
TTTCGCCTCCTGGTCGACGAAGGTCCAGGTGGCGCAGGGTGAGACCGCAGGGGTAACCGCGAGGCTTCTCGGGAAGCAGGGCGGTGCGAAGCCCGGGGCCTTTGGCCGCGTGAACGTCGAGACAACTCCGTCTTCGGATGTTTACATCGCGGGCGATCTGCTCGGGCGAACACCCATCCAGACGGTCTATGCGCCACTCGGGCTGGTGACGTTGGAGTTCAAGCTTCCCGATGGCCGCAGCGTCAGCCGCGACGTCAAGGTCGAATCCGATAACGTCGCCCGTGCGCGCTTCGACCTGACTCGAGCCAAGCGCTAGGCGCTCGATTCGTCGCGCAGTCGGACGTAGCTTTCGTATCGTGCCGGATCGATGGCGCCCTCGTTCACGGCGTCGACGACGGCGCACTGCGGCTCATGCGTGTGGCTGCAACTGCGAAACGCGCAGTGCTCTCGGTATGAGCTGAGCTCGGGGAAGCACCGATCGAGGTGCTCGATGGGCAGAGCCCAGGTTCCCAGCTCCCGGATTCCAGGCGTGTCCGCCAGAAATCCGCCTCCTGCAAGGGCGTGGAGTGAGGCAACGCGTGTCGTGTGGCGGCCTTTGCCGTGATGATCGCTGACGCTTGCAATGTTGAGATCGAGCCCAGGAAGAATGCGATTGATGAGACTGCTCTTCCCGACGCCCGAGGGGCCCACGAACGCAGAGATCTTGTCGTGTAGTGCGTGGATCAAGGAGTGCATTCCTTCCCCGGTTCCAGCGCTCACCGTCAAGATGGGGTAGCCGATCGACTCGTAGGTCCGATGCCAAGCAGGGTCTCCCGGTTCTCGTAAGTCCGCCTTGTTCATGACGATGATGGGCTGAACGTCCTGGTGCTCGGCGATGACCAGAAAGCGATCGAGCAGCCGCGTCTTGAGCAAAGGCCGGCCATGGCAGAAGGTAATCAGCAGTTGGTCGAGATTTGCCACGAGAACGTCTTCCTTGATGGGCCCTTTGCCCGGTTGGCGTCTCGAGAAGCGGCTGTGCCGAGGCAAGACCTCCTCCACGACGACGCTGCGGTCGTCAGGACGCGACAGCCGCACGCGGTCGCCAATGACACAGAGGTCGGTCCTTCGCGGCGTGTTCTTCAGCCGTCCGCGCAAGCGTGCCTGCACGACGTCCCCACCGAGGTGGACATCCACGAAACCGGCGGTCGAGCGAACCACGAGACCCTCCATGGTTTCGGCCATGTTCAGCCCTGGCAGCTCGAATCCGGGTCGCGCGTGATCAGCGAGCGGAGCGAATCCTGGTGGGTAATCCAGGCCTCGACGACCTCGCGAGGAGCGCCGTGATCCTGAAGGGTTTCGAGCAGAATCTGCCTGCGGCGATCGAACTGCCCGCCAAAGATCCGGTGCGGACGATGGGCTTCGTCCAGAGCCCTGCCGCCGTACTTCACGTCAGCGCCGAGATTCTTCGCCGCATGCTCGTACTCGAAGCGCTTAATTCTTTGTCGCTCGGCGCGTGCGAACAGAAAGCCAATCATCACGTCGTCGAAACATCGATCGATGAAGTCGTCGACAATCGCGCGCAACCTGGGTTCTCCGCCGAGCTGTTCGAATAGGCTCATCTAGTCGAGGACACTGGGCCAATGTCGCCCGTCGTTCAAGTTGCG
>JABDJF010000815.1 GCA_013002645.1 Myxococcales bacterium | reverse complement strand
GCCCGTACCAAAGGAAGGTGGTGAGCCCGGTCCCCACCGGATCAACACACGAGCTTGTAGCCGACGCCGTAGACCGTCAGGATGTGGACCGGGCGATCGGGCTTGGGCTCGATCTTGCGGCGCAGCTTGACGATGAAGTTGTCGACCGTGCGATTGTTGGGACCGGCTTCCAGACCCCAGATCTTCTCCAGAATCTCGTCCCTCGAGACGGGGTCGCCCTCGCGCTCCCAGAGGAATTTCAATAGCTCCACCTCATAGAACGATAAATGCATCGTGTCGGAGCCGCGGGTAAGGGTCTGAGCACCGGTTTCGATGTTGATGTCGCCGATTCGAATTTCGGCTTGGGAAGGACGGATGGGTCTTCCGGCGCGCCGAAAGAGAGCCCGAATCCGGGCGACGAGCTCGCCGATCGCAAACGGCTTGGTCACGTAGTCGTCGGCGCCTGCCTCGAGACCACGGATTTTGTCCGATTCCTGCCCCCGGGCGGTGAGCATGAGGATCGGCAGAATCGGGTCAGCCCTACGGATGGTTTCGCAAACCTGGTAGCCGTTGATATCGGGCAACATCAGGTCGAGGATGACGCAGTCGACCCCTTCCGTGGATGCGAGCTCGATCGCTTTTTGACCCTTTGCGGTGTGGACGACCCGATACCCCTCGAAACGCAGACTGTCCGAGAGCCCGAGAGCGAGAGCTGGATCGTCCTCCACGAGCAGAATTCCGCGTCCGTCTTCTGACATCGCCGCGAAGATACCCGCTGTCTAGCGGAGCGGCAAAGATGCTTCGCTCAGACCGCGGCGACCGGAATGGACAAGCCGACGACCGCACCCCCGCCTGGGGCGTTTTTTGCCCACGCCCGGCCGCCGTGGGCCTGCGCGATGTGCTGGACCAGCGACAGACCGATCCCGGAGCCACGGGTGGGGCTGCTATGTGGGCCCCGGTAAAACCGCTCAAACACGCGCCGGAGCGAGGCGGCCGGGATTCCGGGTCCATGGTCACGGACCGCGACATCGATGGAGTTGCGTTTGGCAATGAGCTCGAGCTCGACCGGGGATTGTCCGCCGTACTTCACGGCATTGTCGAGCAGATTGATGATCGCCAGGGCGATCGCTTCCTGGTCGATCAGCACCGGCGGCAGCTCATTCGCCCTCTTGAGTTGAATTTCGACGCCATCCTGCTCGCTTCGGTAGCGGAATGCCTCGAGCGCGCGGCCAACGGCCTCTCCGAGGTCCCCCTGCTTGAGTCGATACGGCCCTTTGCCTCCCTCGAGTGCAGAGAAATCCAGAACGTTGTCGATCAACGAGGTGAGCCGTTCCGACTCCCGGCAGATGATGTCGAGGTACTCCTTGCGACGTTCCTCGCTCGGTACGCGGTCGGAGCGCAGCATGTCGGCGAACATTCGAACGACGGAGAGGGGTGTCTTGAGCTCGTGAGACACGTTCGCCATGAGCTCGCTCTTCAGCTCGTTGAGGCGACGTTCTTTCTCCGCGGCGTAAATGAAGAAGATTGCACTCAAGAGAATGATCGCGAACGACATCAAAGGAAGTGTCGCCTCCCCGCGCAGCCGGGAGCGTCCTTGCGCCTGAAGGAGGGCCGCTTTGCGAGGAGCGACTTGCAGGCGCCAACCCTCGAGCGTCGTGGGGAACCGATGGTCGACCGTATAGACGCCGACTTCCGACAGGTCGGGGCCGAAGACCAGCTGGTTGCTCTCATCGACGATGTTGTAAATCGGTGTCGATTCGTCGGAGCTGAACATCGTCGGAAACACCTCATCGACCAAGTACTGCGTATCGTGAGCGGCCACGATGTACGTCAGCTTGCCCGCGCGTGTGTCGAACGCCCGGTAAGACAGGAGGTAGCTGCTGTCCTCGCCTTCCCGTTGGATGTGAGCGTGTCGAAGGACGCGCGGCTCGGCGGAGTCGAGATCGAGGTTGCCCAACAGCCGCTGGCGAAACGTTCGCAAAAAGGCCCGCCGCTTCTTCTTGTCTTCCCGACTCGCCCACTGAATGACGTCGCCGTCGGGGTCGAGCAAGAGCACCGATCTGACGCTTGGAGTCTGTGCTTCAGCTTGAGGGAGCCAAACAGAGTCGATCGTGCTCGAGTCGTTCGGGTCGACTAGGCGAAACACAGTGCCGTCCGCGATGACGATGTAGCGTTCAATTCGCTCTACGCGCTGTTGGGCCACGCTCAGCAGCGACTGCGCGATCGTTTCGTCGCCGAGCTGCGTGTACTCGCGCGAAGAGCGGAACGTATAGAACCCCAGAATGCCGGTGGCGACCAGGATCGCGGGAACCAGGATCAGGTACCAGAGTCGAAAGCGTCCGCCTTCCATTAGAGGAATTCGGCCCGCATTCTACGGGGCAGACGGCTGAACTCCCTCGCCCTTGTCGGGGCGAGGGTCGCTGAGATCCAGCGTGAGCCGATCGGGGTCGAGCAGCGCGTTTGCGAGCACGGCGTCCATTTTCGATACCGGTACGAACTCGAGCGTCTCACGCACTTCCTCCGGGACCTCGTCGAGGTCTGCCGCGTTGCGCTCCGGGAGAATCACGCGCTTGATGCCCGCGCGGTGTGCAGCAAGAACTTTCTCTTTGACGCCGCCGACGGGAAGCACGCGACCGCGCAGGGTGATTTCACCCGTCATGGCGACGTCGTGCCGCACGTGGATGCCGGTCAACAGTGAAACGACCGCAGTCATCATGGTGACGCCGGCGCTCGGCCCGTCTTTTGGCATCGCCCCGGCAGGAATGTGAATGTGAATGTCGCTCGTTTCGAGGAAGTCCTCGGGAATGCCAAACGCTTTGGCGCGCGTGCGCACGTAGCTCATGGCCGTTTGCGCGGACTCCTTCATGACGTCACCTAGCTGCCCGGTGAGCTGTAGCTTGCCGGTGCCGTGCATCCTGGTGCATTCGATGAAAAGGATTTCGCCGCCGACCGAGGTCCAAGCTAGCCCGGCCGCGACACCGGTTTCCGCCGTGCGCTCGGCGACCTCTGAGCTGAAGCGGGGCGCGCCGAGGTAGGGCCTCAGGGACTCCTCATCGGAGATGACCCACGGACCCTGCTCGCCTTCGGCCACCTTGACCGCAACACCGCGAATGACACTCGCAATCTGGCGTTCGAGGTTACGCACACCGGCTTCACGGGTGTAGTGATCGATGATCGACTCGATGGCGCCGTCTTCCAGGGTGACCTGCTCCGGCTTGATTCCGTGCTCTTCGAGCTGCTTCGGCACGAGGTGCACGCGGGCGATGTCCGCCTTCTCTCGACGCGTGTAGCTCGGGATCTCGATGATCTCCATGCGGTCCCGAAGCGGGGCCGGGATCGTGTCGCCCACATTGCCGGTCGCGATGAACATCACCTTCGACAGGTCGTAGGGGATTTCCAGGTAGTGGTCGCTGAACGTGTCGTTCTGCTCTGGGTCGAGGACCTCGAGCAGCGCGGCCGCGGGGTCACCGCGGAAGTCGTGACCAATCTTGTCGATTTCGTCGAGCATGAAGACGGGGTTGATCGTAGTGGCCTTTTTCATCCCTTGAATGACTTGGCCGGGAAGCGCGCCGACGTAAGTGCGCCGGTGACCCCGAATGGCGGCCTCGTCGTGGACGCCGCCGAGGCTGATGCGGTGGAATTTGCGACCCAGCGCGCGCGCGACCGAGCGGCCGAGGGAGGTCTTACCGACGCCAGGCGGTCCGATGAGGCAGAGGATCGGGCCCTTCTTGTCTTTCTTGAGCTTGCGAACCGCGAGGTACTCGACGATGCGCTTTTTGACTTTCTCGAGGCCGGAGTGGTCTTCGTCCAGCACCTTCCTGACGGCCGCGATGTCCATGTTGTCGGCGGTCTGCTTGCTCCACGGAATATCGAGGATCCAGTCGATGTAAGTTCGCACGACCGTGTATTCGGCCGAGCCGACCTGCATCTGCCGAAGTCGCTTGAGCTGCTTGTGCGCAACTGTGTCAGCCTCGCTAGGCAGGTTCGCCTTCGCAAGGCGCTCCTCGAGGACATCGAGGTCGCCCTGGTCGCCTTCTTCTTCACCAAGCTCTTCCTTGATGGCCTTGAGCTGTTGGCGCAGGACGTACTCGCGTTGGTTCTTGCCCATTTCCTCCTTGATTTGGGAGTTGATACGCTCCCGCATCTTGAGGATTTCTAGTTGCCGCGTCAGTAGGCGGAGGACCTTTCGAATGCGCTCCTTGGCGTCGAGCGTTTCGAGCAACTGTGACTTCTCTTCGACCGGGGCGTCGAGATTCGCGGCCACCAGGTCGGCGAGCTGCCCGTGCTCTTGAATCGAGTCAATCAGAGAGCCGGCTTCACGAGGCAGCTCAGGCATGAGCTGGATGACCTGCTTGGCGATGTCGCGGAGACTCATGGCGAGCGCTTCGCTCTCGACATCCTCGGCTTCCGGTTCTTCGAGGCGTGAGACCCGGGCGCGGATGTACGGCTCGGAGGTCACCACCTGCTCGAGTCGGATCCGGACGAGGCCTTGGAGAATCAGGCTGTAGTTGCCGGAGCTGTGTTTGAGGGCCTTGAGAACGCGCGCCGCCACACCGACCGGATAGAGGTCGCCCTGGTCGGGATCGTCCGTCGAAGGGTCCCGCTGAGCCACGATCGCGATGATGGGCTGATCGAGGTTTTCGATGTCCTCGACGAGCGCAACCGACTTCTCGCGGCCCACATCGAAGGGCGCCACCGCCGCCGGAAAGAGCACGGCGTTGCGAATCGGGAGAACCGGAAGCTCGCTGCCGAACTCGATTTCCCCCGTGTCAGGTGGCGGAATCGATGTGATTGTTTCCTCTTCGTCGCTCATGGGGGTGTTCTACTCCAACTCGTGCGGAACCAAAGTTTTTCCAATACTGGGGCGAACATAGCCACGCACCAATTTCCTGGCAAGGGGCTCACTTGTGGCGGAGGGCCGGCCCGTCAAGGATTGCAGGGGTACACGATCGATGGAAACCAGGGGTTCCCCGAAATTGGGCTCGGACCCATCGGGATCGCAAAAATGACGTGGACGACCGGAGGCCCTCGATCGGGTGCCCGGGAGACCATCGCGCGGCGATTTAGAAACAGACCTGGTTTCGGCCGGCCCGTTTGGCCTCGTACATCTTGTCGTCGGCGGCTTTGAATAAGTCCCAAGCGTCGCCGTAGTCCGCCTGCCACTCGGCCGCACCCACGCTCACGGTGATGTGCACCGCGGAGCCCTCGAATTCGAAACGGGTATCCCCGATCAGTCGATTGATCTTACCGGCGAGCTCGGTGGCGCCATCGAGACTGACCTCAGGGGTGATCAGGGCGAACTCCTCGCCTCCGATCCGGGCCAGCACGTCGTTGATGCGCAGCCTGCCGAGCAGAATCGCGCCGAGCTGCCGCAAAATCGCATCGCCCGCCAAGTGACCAAGGCGGTCATTGACGCTCTTGAAGTGATCGATATCGAAGACCAGCAAGGAAAACGTCCGTTTGTAGCGTTTCGCACGCGCAACCTCTCGGTCGAGCATCTCGTCGAAGTAGCGCCGGTTGTTGAGCTGCGTGAGACCATCGGTCGTCATCAGCCGATAGACCTCTTCATGGTACTGGGCTTCCACGTCGTCTCCGACGATGAACTTCAGTAT
>JABDJF010000806.1 GCA_013002645.1 Myxococcales bacterium | reverse complement strand
AGAGCGCCAAGACGAGCACCGCGTCTGGGAGCAACTCACGCTCACGTCGACGCAGGTCTCGGGCCTCCTCCTCCAGTCGCGCACTCGTTTTGAGCAGCGCTTTCAAACCGGCCCGGCCGGAACCGCTCACCGTTTTCGTCAGTTCGTCCGGCTGAACTACCGACCGAAGGAGCGGGTCCCCGTCGGCATTGCATTCGTCGACGAGGTCTTCGTCGGCATCCAAGGGGCCGGGTGGGCGGCGCAGGGCTTCGACCAAAACCGCGCCTTCTTGGGGCTCGCCGTCTACGCGCCCGACGCCCTCCTCCGCATCGAGGTCGGTTACCTCAACGTCTTCCTGTCGCGGCAGCCCAACCGGCTTGCACACGTCTTGTCGCTCAACTTCTTCGTATCGTTCGGCGGGAGGAGCGGCTAGCCAGCTGTCAATTAGGAGCGCGCCTACGGCTCACCGATCTGGTACACCCCATAGCGTGTCGAAAGTCCAGCGTCCTCAACTCAGGCTCGAGCGCTCCCGCGGGCGCCGAAGCCTGCTCCGGTACATTGCGCTCGCCTGTCTGGTACTGGTGCTCGCGGCCTGTCGTCGTGAGATCTCCGAGGACAGCCCGCTCGGCGGCCGCGTGTCCCTGACCGGTGCGGGCGCCGGCTTCCCGGCCATCCTCTACCAGAGCTGGGCGATTTCACTCTACCGCGACATGCCCGAGCTGAAGATCAACTACCAGTCGATGGGAAGCGGCGCCGGTGTGAAGCAGGTGGTCCGAGGCGTCGTCGATTTTGGCGGCAGTGACATTGGCATGACGCCGGAGGAAATCGACGAGGCAAAGCACGGCGCGCTGATGCTGCCGATGACGGCCGGCGCCGTGGTGCTCGCCTACAACTTGCCGGATCTCGATCCGCCGCTCCGCCTGCGCCGGCAGACGTACACCGACATCTTGCTCGGCAAGATCACCCGTTGGCGCGCACCCGAGATCGCCGCCGACAACCCGGATGCGAATTTCCCGGACCTGCCGATCACCGTGATTCACCGTGCGGACGGGAGCGGGGCCACGGCTGTGCTCACCGCCCACCTTGCGGCCATCAGCCCGGAATGGGACCGTCGCATTGGCGTCGGCAAGAACGTCGATTGGCCGCGAACCGGCCGCTTCGTGGGCAGCAAGGGCAACGACGGCATGACGAACCAGATCCTGTTGGTCGCCGGCTCGTTTGGCTACCTCGACTACAGCTTTGCGGCCAACAACGAAGTGGGGATGGCGATGCTCGAAAACCGGGCGGGCAATTTCATCCGGCCGACGAACACCAGTGCAGAAGCCAGCCTCGGGACAGCCGAAATGCCAGACGATTTCCGGCTGTTCATCACCGATCCGGAAGGTGCGGATTCGTATCCAGTCGTCACTTACACCTGGTTGCTGCCGTTGCAGAGTTACAAGGATCCCCTCAAGGCGAAGGCGATAGAGATCTTCATCGAGTACGGGCTGAACGAAGGCCAGGATGTCGCGCCGCGTCTCGGGTACGCGCCGCTGCCCCAAGCGGTGCGGGAACGCGTCGCCGCGGCCGCCGACCAGATCAGTCCCGACTACGAGCTGACATTGCGGCCGCGGGAGGCGCCGTAGTGGCTTCCGAAATGCGAACACGGCAGACCTCGCCTCACGAAAAACGGGTCGATCGCGCGCTGGTTTTGTCCACGCGGGTTGCGGCCGGCCTGGTGTGGCTCTTGCTGGCGGCGATCGTCGTGGCGATCGTGTACTACGCCTGGCCCGCGATGCAGCAGTTCGGGTTCGGCTTCGTCACCTCGACGACGCGGAACCCCGCGAGCGGTCGCGAGCAGTACGGCATCCTGCCGATGGTGTACGGCACCTTCATCAGCTCGTTCATCGCGCTTCTTTTCGCGGTGCCGCTCGGCCTCGGCGCGGCGATCTTTTTGAACGAGGACTTTTTGCCGGTGCGCCTGCGCGGCGTGCTGATCTTCCTGGTCGAGCTGCTCGCAGCGATCCCCAGTGTGATTTACGGCTTGTGGGGCATCTTCGTGGTGATTCCGCTGATGGAGCCGGTGGGCGACTGGCTCCACGCCAACCTCGGCTGGATCCCGCTATTCGGTTCGCCGTCGATTGGGCCGGGCATTCTGCCTGCGTCGATCGTCCTCGCGATCATGATTCTGCCCATCACCACCTCGCTGTCGCAGAGCTCGTTGCTCGCGCTGCCTTCGGACTTGCGCGCTGGGGCACTCGGGCTTGGCGCGAGCCGCTGGACGACCATCTTTCGGGTTCTGATCCCGGCTGCCTTTTCGGGGATTGCAGGGGGTGTGCTGTTGGCGCTCGGGCGAGCGCTCGGTGAAACGATGGCGGTCACGATGCTGATCGGCAATTCCAACCAGTTGAGCTTTTCGTTGCTCGCACCCGGCAACACCATCGCTTCGCTGCTCGCGAATCAGTTCGCCGAGGCCAAGGACCTGCAGGTCAGCGCCCTCGTCTATGCGGCATTGGTGCTCGTGATGATGACCTTCGTCGTCAACGCGCTCGGGTTCCGCATCGTCGAATCGGTGCGCAGGAAGAACCGCTGACCATGGCGAATGACAAGCACACAGCGCTCCACAAATCTTGGCGGAACCCACGCCGTTGGCT
>JABDJF010000800.1 GCA_013002645.1 Myxococcales bacterium | reverse complement strand
TCGTTGAAGATCACGCTAGCTCACTGCGCTCCGATGGCAGTCGCAACTACGTGCATCCGGCCGATGTGACGGGCCGATTCACACGGCTCCGTTACACGATCTTCAGCGTGCTGATCGCGATCTACGTTCTGTTGCCCTTCGTCAAAATCGGAGGGCATCCGGCCGTCTTTCTAGACATCGTGAACCGGCGTTTCTATTTGTTCGGCGGCGTGTTCAACGCGCAGGATTTCTGGCTCGTATTCTTCCTGCTGAGCGGCGTCGGGCTGACGCTCCTGATCGTCACCGCAATCAAAGGGCGCTTGTGGTGTGGCTACGCCTGCCCGCACACGGTCTTTCTCGAGGGCGTATTTCGGCGTATCGAGCGTCTCATCGAAGGACCGAGAGCACAGCGGTTGCGGCGCAACGCCGCCGGGCTCAGCTTCGACAAAGCATGGCGCAAGCTGCTCAAGCACGGCGTCTACGTCGTGCTCGCGCTTCTTCTCTCGCACGTCTTCATCAGCTACTTCGTCTCGCTTCCGTCGCTCGTCGAAATGGTGCAGAGAAGCCCGGCCGAGCACCCGACCGCGTTCACCTGGGTCATCGTGATGTCGGCCATCCTCTACTTCAATTTCAGTTGGTTTCGTGAGCAGCTGTGTCTGATCATTTGTCCATACGGCCGTCTCCAGTCGGCCATGACCGATCGGGACACCATGGTCATCGGCTACGACTTCAATCGAGGCGAGCCGAGGGGCAAGGCCAGCGATTCGAGCAACGGCGACTGCGTCGACTGTAAGCGCTGCGTGGTCGTCTGCCCGACCGGGATCGACATCCGCAACGGACTGCAGATGGAGTGCATCGGCTGCGCCGCTTGCGTCGACGCGTGCGATGAAATCATGACGAAAGTCGACCGACCGGAGGGTCTAGTCCGCTACGACTCGCTCAACGGTCTCGAGGGCAAGCCCAAGCACTTCGGGCGGCCTCGCCTGTTCTTCTATGGGGGGATCGCCACGCTTTGGCTGCTCGGCACTACGCTCGCATTCTCGCAAAGCGCCGCGTTCGAAGCCAACGTGCTGCGCCTCGAGGGCGCACCCTTCATGGTGGTCGACGCGAAGGTGCGAAACTCGCTGCGTGTGCATCTGGTCAACAAGACTGGCGACAAGCAGATCTTCGTCATCGAGCCCGAGTCCGAGAGCGGCATCGAATACATCATTCCCCAGAAGCGCATCGAGCTCGAATCGCTCGGCAGCACCTACCTGCCGATTCTCGCGATCCTGCCACGAGACCAGATGCGCCCCGACCTCGAGTTGGAGCTCACCATCTCCATGGAGGGCCGCGATGACTCCAAGAGCAGCCGAATCGTCGGGGCGCCCTTCGTCGGACCCAGCCGCTGAAGCCTGGGCGTCAGGGCACCGACATCACGATCGCACCGCTCTTGTGAACGAGCTCATGAGACACGCTGCCGAGCAGCGTGCGCGCGACGGCGCCTTTGCCCGTCGTCCCGCACAGAATGAGCGGCGCGTCGAGCTCGCGCGCCAGGGCCACGACGGCATCCGCCGGGTGGCCGGCGACTGCATGGCACTGAATTTGGAGGTCGTCCGTCTTGACGGTCCCGCAGGTTCGCATCTCGAGGAGCTGACCCAGGTCAGCTAGCTCCTTGCTGAGAGTAGACTCTTCGGATTCGTTCGAGTCGAGGACCGTCACGATGTGGACGTCAGCCTCGAGCTGACGGCCCATGAAAACGCCGAGCTCGAACGCGCGACGCGCCGGATCGGAGAAATCATAGGCCACGACCAAACGAGGAATCAACGACACGGGCTACTCTCCATCCTTTGGCTCGTGGTCACATCGTCCACGGACGACCAAGACGGGACACGGTGCGTGACGGACGACGCGCTCCGCGACGCTGCCGAGGAACGCGCGGGACAGGCCACTTCGGCCATGGGAGCCGAGAATTACGAGGTCAGCGGCCTCATCCTCGGCCATCTCGACGAGGGCCCGACCCGGAGACGGATGCTGGACCACACTCAACTCCACCTCGGCGACACCTTGGAGGAGCTCGGCGGTCTTCCCGGTGAGGGTCTCGCGAATCGCATCCTCGATCTCGACCCGAATGCTCCGCTCGAGAAGGTCCGGACGCGACCAGACGACGGGGGGCACGTTGGGCGTCGGGTCGAACACGTGAGTGACCAGGACGCGCGAGTTGAAGGTCTTTGCGTAGAGAGCGGCGGCGCGAAGCGCCTCGTCCGAGATGTCGGAGAAATCGGTGCCGACGAGAATGGTCTGTGGCTGGTCCATGCTTGTACCCCTCACTATCAAGCTTCGTGCCAGAAGATCGACACGGCTTTTACCGTGCGAGCATAGCGAAAATGACGCACGTTCTGCGAATGTTTCGGGAGGAGCGCATAACTTGCGTGTCCGCCGAAGCGAAATGCTGCTAAACGTTTGGCGCGGTCCTTGCAGAACCACAGAGGACGAATGCCGTATAGGAGGACGAGATGAGCGACGAAGCCTTGATGCCTTCCGAGGTTCGTCGGAAGGTGCTGAGCCAGCACCGGGAAATCGAGCAGATGCTCTCGGAGCTCGAGGCGGGGGTTGCCAAGCTCGGAGAGGGAAGTGTGGACGCCGCACAGGTCAAACGCGCCGCATATGCGCTGCGCGGCATCCTGGAGCTCCACATGAACTTCGAAGAGGCCCACATGGTGCCTGCCATCAACGAAGCCGACGGCTTCGGGCCCGAGCGGGTTCGCCATCTGCACGCCGAGCACGCCGAACAGCGTCGAGAGCTGGATCGGCTCGTCGACGCGATCCGGGAGGCCAGCTCACCAGATGGTCTCGTCTCGGGCGTGACGAAGCTGGCCCAAATGCTGCGCGTCGACATCGAAGAAGAAGAGCGTGAGTATGTGAACGAGAAGCTGCTGAGCGACAACCTGATCCCCAACGACCCATTCGGCGGCTGAGCAGCCCCCATTGAGAGGACGGACAAGCCCAAATGCAGATCAAACAGATCCTGGTCCCGACCGATTTCTCCGAGAACGCGGAGGATGCGCTGATTTACGCCACAGAGCTCGCGAAGCGATGCTCGGCGAAGCTCCACCTTTTGCACACCCCGGTCATTCCCACCTACCTTCTGATGGACCTCTCGTACAGCCCGGGTCCGGAGGCCGTCACGCGCATCCTCAACGAGTCCCAAGACGCTCTCGATCAGCAGGCGAAAGGGCTAGCAGCGGCCGGCGTGGAGTACTTCACCGTGATACGCGAAGGAACGGTCCACGAGGTGATTCGGGACTACGCGCGAGAACACGACGTCGACCTGGTCGTCGTCGGCACCCACGGTCGCAGCGGCGTCTCGAAGCTGATGTATGGCAGCGTGACGGAGCGCGTGATCAAGACCGTTCACACTCCGATCATCGTCATCCCGCCGGAAGGCGGCAAGATGCCGAGCTCGATCGTCGTGGCCTACGACTTCTCGGCTCCGGCGAAGCGCGCCGCCGAGGTGGCCCGCGCGATCCACGGCCCTTTTCCCGGGCCACTTCACATGGTCCACAGTTACTTGGATGTGTGGGGCGAGTACACGGACCGGGGCGCCGTCGTCGGAGAGGCCGCGGAGAAGCGCCGCCAAGCTCTCCATCTCGGGCTCGAGGAGATGCTCAAGACCGAATCGGCGGAGCTTTTCTCGAGCGATCCGAAAGGTATTGAAACCCACCTCGTCACTGGAGACCCGGCGGAGGGCCTCCTGAGAGTCGCACAAGACGTCGGGGCGACGCTGATCTGCGCGGGCACGACGGGCAAGAGCGGCATCGAGCGGCTCCTCATCGGCAGCGTGGCAAGGCGACTTCTTCATGAGAGCAAGGTGCCGCTCCTCCTCACCCACGACGACGGTTGAAAGCGCAGCAGCTTGAATGAGCGCCCGGACAGCGCATGATAGGGGCTGGATGCTGGGGCGGTTCATCGTACTAGGGCTGGCGACTGCCCTCGGAAGCGGCTGCGACTGCGAGCTGAAGCGCGCTGGTGAAGACCCGGCCCCGCCCGATGGGTTCGAAGAAGTCATGCGGGACCATGCTGCGCTCTCGCTCGTCGCGCGAAACGCCCTCATTCGAGGGGACCTCCCGGTCGCCCAGCAGTCGATGCGGAAGCTCGCGTTCTTCATGGAACACGTGCCCTTTCCCAAAGAAGGAAGAGCATACGCGCGCATCACGCGTGAGCTCGTGAACCAGGTTCGAGAGGCTGCCGACCTCGAGGAAGCATGTATGGCGTTCGCCCTACTCTCGAACGCCTGCGGTCAATGCCACCATGCACTCGACCGAGGGCCGCCGATCAAGCTCGAGCCGACGCCCGAAGGACAGGACTTGAAGATGCACATGTTGCGCCACGCCTGGGCGGTGGAACGAATGTGGGAGGCTCTGTTGAGCGACTCGACGTCGGCGTTCCAAGCGGCTGCGGGAATTCTCGCGGAGTCTCCGCTTCACGGGCCAGGATCGCCCGACAGCGAGAGTCCCGCTGGGACGACCCGCCTCGCGTACGAGGTCCACGATTTGGCGTTCGCCGCTGCGGTCGAGGGCAAGGCTCGGGAGGACGAGTACGTGCCGAGGCCCGGCGAGGCCGTGGAAGGCAAACCGACGACGCGGGGCCAAGCCGAGATCTTTGGGCGACTCTTGTCGGCCTGTAGCCAGTGCCATAGCCTGGTCGACGTGGCACCGAAGATCTCCCCCGATGAGCGCCGCGGGGAGGCGCGATGAGCGGCCTAGCCCAAGCGTGGGTCGTGGCCGCCGTGATCATGACGCTCGGCTCTGCCTGTGCGACGGGCCGAGTGAGGGGCGCCCAGGGCACCGAAATGCAACAAGAACAAGCGTACGAGCCCAGCAGCAAGGTGGACCCGCCGCAAGGCAACGTCGACCGTACTTCGGGGCCGGTCACCTTGCCGACGCCCCCTCCAGCTCTCGAAATCGACCTCGAACGGAGACCTCCGGCGCCCGGCCCAGAGCTGGAGCCCGAACCCGAGCCGGAACCCACGACCGGAAACGACCCGAAATAGAAAGATGAGATGTCCAAGCTCTGCAATGCTGACAAAGCGGTCAACCGCATCAACTCCAATCAACGCGTCTTCGTCCACGGAGGCGTGGCCACCCCGACGGCCCTCGTCGACGCCCTCGTCGGAGAGGCCAGTCGCCTTCACAACGTCGAGCTGATTCACCTTCACACGTCCGGCGATGCGGCCTACGCCAAGCCGGAGTACGCTCGCTCGTTTCGCGTAGCGAACCTATTCGTGGGCGCCAACATGCGCCATCAGCTCGATGGCGATCGGGTCGACTATCTGCCGTGCTTTCTTTCGGAGATCCCGCAGTTGTTCCGATCTGGCCGCAGAGCGCTCGACGTCGCCCTCGTCCAGGTCTCCGCCCCGGACAAACGAGGCTACTGCAGTCTCGGCGTCTCGGTGGACGTCGCTAGGGCGGCGGTCGATTCTGCGAAGGTCGTCATCGCCCAGGTCAACCGGCACATGCCGCGGGTGCATGGTGACGGATTCGTTCACATCGACCAGCTCGACTTGCTGGTCGAGCACGACGAGCCCCTTCCTGAGGTTCCCGCGACGGTGCCGAGCGACGAAGAGCAGGCGATCGGCCATCATGCTGCGGAGCTCATCGAAGACGGGGCCACCCTCCAGATGGGGATCGGCGCCGTACCCGACGCGGTCTTGGCCGCGCTCAAGGGGCATCGCCATCTGGGGGTCCACACGGAGATGTGGTCTGATGGCTTGCTGCCCCTGCTCGAGTGCGGTGCGGTCGATAACAGCCAAAAAGTGGTTCATCCGGGGCGAACGGTCTCCGGTTTCGTGGTTGGCACGCGGCGCGTCTATGACTACATCGACGACAATCCGACCATCACTCAGTACGATATCGGCTACGTCAATCGGGTCTCGGTCATCAACCAGAACCCCAAGGTCACCGCGATCAACTCGGCGGTCGAAATCGACCTCACAGGACAGGTCTGCGCCGACTCCATCGGCCATCGCGTCATCTCCGGGGTCGGCGGCCAGATGGACTTCATCCGCGGCGCCATGACCTCAGAGCGAGGCAAGCCCATCATCGCGTTGACCAGCCGGACCCGCAAAGGAGCTCCGCGAATCGTGCCCACGCTTCGGCCGGGAGCCGGTGTGGTAACCACGAGGGCGCATGTTCGGTTCGTCATCACGGAGAACGGCGCTGTCGATCTGTACGGAAAGACCTTGAACGAACGCGCTCAGCTGCTCATTTCCATCGCCCATCCGGACGATCAAGAGGCACTCCAGGGTGCATGGCGCGATACGCGCGCATGACCGGCAGGCGCAGCCGTTGCGCTTCCATAGAACGGACCCGCAGAAGTTGCGCCGAGCCGGATCGAATGTTGACGAGTTGTGACGGAAAAAGGCCGGTCGGCGCGCCACGCTTTGGCACGCCTCCTGCTTAAGAACTGCTTTCGACTCCTCGCGGGATTGGGTCTAAGGGGGTGACTGTGATTTTGCCAAGCTGGTTCCCATCTCGCTCCGACAGCGCTTCGGGGCTGCGCCTCCTCAGCAGCGTGCGGGGAGGCGAAGACGACAACGTCGAAGCCGCTGCGACCACGCCAGATGCCGAGTGGCTTAGCGTCAACTCGCGCGGTTCGTTTGCGATGGGTACGATCGATCGGTGTCCGCGCCGGAAGTACCACGGGCTTCTCACGGTCCGAGACCCCGGGGTCGGCGAGCCGCTGAACATGGTCGCCGAGGTCGAGGAGTGGCTCAATATCGGCGATGAAAGGGTGGCCCTGCACAGCTACAACTGGGGCAACGCGGTCGAACCGAAAGGCGTCGACTACTTGAGCCGCTTCGAGCCACTGCCCCGCTGGACCTACGAGTTTGGCGGGGTCACGTTCACCCGTGAGCTCTGGCTCGAGAACGGCGCCGACGCGGTCTGGATTCGGTATACGATCGAAGGGCTCGAGGAGCCGGCCGACCTACGGCTTCGTCCGTTGATTCGTTGTCGGCCGATCCACGACCTGACCGCTGCGAATCCGTTCTTGAACGGGGAGCTCGACATCGAAGACGGCAAGTCGCTTCGCGTAGCGATGCACCCCTACAAGAACGTACCGTCCCTGATCGCTAGCCTGCATGGCGCCCCCGGGGTCTTCCGCCCGGACGGGCACTGGTACGAAGGCGTTCACTATGAATGGGAGCGGGAACGCGGATACGACGATGCCGAAGACCTCTTTACACCGGGCGAGTTCTGCCTCGACGTCGCAAATGACGGCGCGTTCTGCATTCGACTCGGAACGACGCCGGCGGCCAGCCACGAACCCCAGGTCCTCAGCTCGGTGCTGGGCTCACGCCGCTCGTTCGTGCAGGAGCTCGACGACGCGGCCGAGGCCTACCTGGTCGAGCTTTCGGCGGGCCGAACCGGCATCATCGCCGGCTATCCCTGGTTCGGGGAATGGGGGCGGGATTCTCTGATTGCGCTGCCCGGCCTCTGCCTCGCTCGCAACGAGGTCGACAAGGCGCTTGCAATCCTCGAGTCACTTGCGGCGCGCCTCGTGAACGGATTGGTGCCCAACATCCCACAGAACGGTGGCGTGCCGCCGAACACCGAGTCGATCGACGCCTCGCTTCTCTTCATCCGAGCGACGGCCCTCACGGCCAAGCGAACGCGGAGCCGGCGTATTGCGGCCCTCCAAGAGGTCTGCCTCGACCTGATCGAGCGAATCGGCGAGGGCGCGGATTCACGCGTACACGTCGACGCGCAGGGCTTTCTCTTCGTCGATCGCGGCCCTTGGGCGCTCACCTGGATGGATGCGCTCGTGGACGGCTGGCCGGTGACCCCTCGCCAGGGCTACGCCGTCGACCTGAACGCCCTCTGGCTTTTCGGGCTCACGACCACGCTTCGATGGGCGAAAAAATTGCGCCCGGCCTTCTCGGAAAAATTCGGCGAAACCGCGAAGAAACTCTCCGATCATTTCGAGGAAAAATTCTGGCTTCAGGATCAGGGCTTCATGACCGACACACACGATGGTAATCAGCCGGACCGACAGCTGCGGCCGAATCAGCTGTGGGCGCTCTCTCTGCCCGGCATTCCGGTCGACAAAGCGCACAAGAAGCGGGCGCTGTCCGCGGTGCGCGAAAAGCTGCTCACCCCGGTGGGCCTGCGGACGCTCTCGCCGGACGACCCCGCCTATCGGCCGTTCTACCGCGGCGGGCAGTCGGAGCGCGACCGGACTTACCATCAGGGAACCGTCTGGCCTTGGCTTCTCGGCCTCTACACGGATGCGGTCGAGGCGATCGAAGGGCCCCAAGCGGCCATCGAAGAGATGATCCCCGTGCTTGCAGCGCTTTCGGCGCACGTTCGGACCGAAGGCTGCATCGGACAAATCAGCGAGGTCTTCGATGGAGACGCGCCCCACCGACCCTGCGGCGCACCCGCACAGGCGTGGAGTGTGGCGGAGGTGTTGCGAATCGCTAAGATGGCCAGTCCATGAAGATCTTGATGCTGGGCTGGGAGTATCCTCCCCACATTAGCGGTGGGCTTGGCACCGCGTGCGAAGGGCTGACGACGGCGCTCGCGAGGCGGGACATCGAGATTGACTTCCTCGTACCGCGGCTGTTCGGCGAGGAAGATGCACCGCACATGCATATCTTGGGCGCGGCGTCTGCAGACTCGATGGCGGAAGGCCAAACCTCCGGCCCTGCTCCATCACAGGGCCCCTTCGCGTCGCACGATGGTCCGCTCAGCCGATTGATCGCTGCAGAGCCCGCGCTCGCGACCGACCCGATCTTCACCGCCGCGGCCCAAGCCGCCTATGCCGAAGCAGCAGCGCTGGGCGACCCGGGAGTTCAGATGATTCGCGTGCCCGCGATGCTGAAACCGTACCTCGACCAGAGCACATATCGCGAGCTCATCGCAACAGGTGCCCTTCACGAGGCCGCCATTGCCGAGATCCTCGCGTCCGAAATCTTAAATCCATTGCCTGGTCCGCCAGGCGAGGTCGCCAGGCTCGAGCATGCGCACGTCCCCGGCGCGGACTTCTCGTACTCCCAAGAGACTTCGAGCGGCGCGCATTATGGCCAGGACCTGTTTTCCGAGGTCGCCCGATACGCCATGTCGGCCACGCGCCGCGTTCAGGGTCGTCCGTACGATCTGGTACACGCGCACGATTGGATGACCTTCCCCGCGGGCGTCGAGATCGCACGCCGCGCCGGAGCCCCGCTGCTCGTTCATGTGCACAGCCTTGAATACGATCGGGCCGGGCACGGAGCCGACCGCGACATCGTTTCAGTCGAGCGTCAGGGGCTGGAGGCCGCCACGCGGGTCATCGCCGTGAGCTACTACACACGCGGCCTCATCAACCGAGTCCACGGAACATCGCTCGACAAGATCTCGGTCGTGCACAACGGTGTGTACGCACGTGAAACGGTGGAGGCGTACACGGAGCAGCGGAGCTCGACCGGGCCCGTCGTGCTTTTCCTCGGCCGCGTCACGTTTCAAAAGGGTCCGGAGTACTTCGTTCAATCTGCCGCCCGCGTCCTGGAACAGGTCCCCGATGCGGTCTTCGTCATGGCGGGCTCCGGAGACATGCTTCCTCGAATGAAAGCCATGGTCGAGGAGCTCGGCATCACCAAATCGTTCCGTTTTCCTGGTTTCGTTCGCGGCGCAGAGCTCGAGCGCACCTTCTCGACCGCCGACGTGTACGTCATGCCGTCGGTTTCGGAGCCCTTTGGCATCGCACCGCTCGAGGCGATGAGCTACGACCGCCCGGTGATCGTGTCCAAACAGTCCGGGGTGTCCGAGGTGCTACAAAACGCGCTCAAGGTCGACTTCTGGGACGTCGACAAGATGGCAAGCCAAATCGTTGGCCTCTTGGAGCTTCCGGAATTGCGTCGGGTCATCGTCGAACGGGCCCGGGAAGAAATTCGGCACATCCACTGGGATGCCGCCGCAGAAACACTCATTCCAGTTTACGAGTCCGTCCTACGCGGATGAGGTGAGCCATGCCGTCGGTCTGTTTCTATTTCGAAGTCCACCAGCCCTATCGCCTGAGGCCCTATGGAGCGCTTCAGGTGGGCCGCGACCACGAGTACTTCGACGAAAAGCTCAACGGAGAGATCCTGCGCAAGGTTGCCTACAAGTGCTATCTGCCGGCAAACGAGTCAATGCTTCGTCTCATCGAGCGGACCGAGGGCCGCTTTCGCGTTTCCTACGCCGTGACAGGCGTGGCGATCGAGCAGATGAAGCTGTACGCGCCCGAGGTGCTCGACAGCTTCGTGCGGCTTGCCAAGACCGGCGCGGTCGAGTTCGTTGCAGAAACCTATTACCACAGCCTTGCAGCCCTGTACGACGAAGACGAGTACAGGGAGCAAATCGAGATGGAGCTGAAGCTCGTCAAGTCGGAATTTGGGCAGGTGCCGCGCGTTTTTCGAAACACAGAGCTGATCTACAACGACGAGATCGGCCAGCTCATTGCGGACCAGGGCTTCGATGCGATGATCATCGAAGGCGCAGATGACGTTCTCGATTGGAGAAGCCCGAACTTCGTCTACCGAGTAGCCGACCGTGAGATGAAGCTGCTGGCGAAGAACTACAAGCTTTCGGACGACATTGCGTTCCGATTTTCGAACAAAGCCTGGAGCGACTATCCTCTCACTCCGGAGAAGTTTGCAGGTTGGGTCCACGGGGAAAGAGGCGCAGGCGACGTGGTCAACCTCTTCATGGACTACGAGACCTTTGGCGAGCATCAGTGGAAAGAAACGGGGATTTTCGAGTTCCTCGAGCG
>JABDJF010000799.1 GCA_013002645.1 Myxococcales bacterium | reverse complement strand
CAGCGAGCGTGCTCAGGGGGTTCGGATCGGCGATGCCCAGATCACTTTCTCTGCGGGCGAGCACATCGTCACCGAGCACTCGCACAAGTACGACCTCGACCAGTTCGAGGGATTGGCGCAGGCTGCGGGCTTCCGGCTGACGAAGCAATGGAGCGACGAGCGCGACTGGTTCAGCGTCTGTCTGCTCGAGGTCGACTAGGCTCAGCGGCTGGACAGCTTTTCGGCGAGGTCGAATTGCGCGGAATAGACGATGTCGCTGTATCGAAAGCTGTCGTTGCCGTCCGTGTAGGTCAGCTCGAAACGGAAGGTTCCGGGTGTCGCCTGTTCGCCCGAGGGTTCCCTGAATTTGGCAAGGTTGTCGATGACGAAGGGCCGATTCTTACCCGGAGCGATCTCCACGGAACCCAAGCGGCATTTGACCTCGTGGAACGGCTCGTAGCCCTTCTCCCAGGCGTCTTCCTTTTTGCGCAGTCGATAGAACGGGGTTCCGCAAATGGTCTTGAGCCAGATCGTGCGCTTCGAGTTGTTACGGACACGAGCCTTCACGTCGTCGGAGTGATTGACTACCGAAGGCCGCGTCTCGATCAGGATGGCACGCGCTTCGGTTTGGACGACGGCACGGCACCCCTTCTTCGTCCAGCGATGACTCGACGGACATTCGCAGGGCATGCAGGACTTGCATCGCTCGTTCGGAGGGCACTGCGGGCATCCCACGTAGGCCCCGCGTGAGCCTTCACAAAGCACCTGAACGCTTCGGCCGCGGCGAAAGAGCTCGGGCGGCTCGCTCGTCAGAACGCAGGCGCCTTTGAAGCATTTTCCGAACGGCGTCTCGCACTCGAAGTCGCAGGTTTCGAGCTCATCTTGGCCGCGGCACTCAGCGAGCTGCTTCTGGTAGTCTAGCACGTACTTTTCGTTGACCGCGACGCCGCATCGGCAGCCCTGTGACGTACAGCTGGTTTCGACGACCCCGCAGGTTTCGCCGTCTTCGCAAGCCCGATGGGCAGCTGCGACTTCGATACGCTCGATGCGCGGCTCCGTATCCTCGCAGCCCGCGAGCAAGACACAGACCATCGCGACCCAGCACAGCGAACGCCACTCCCCCATGAGATGGGTCCTACCCAAGGTCGCGCATCCTGGCAAGAATGGTGCCTTTGGCCTCGCCGATCAGCGAGCCTGGAGCCGGGCGATTCGCTCTTCCAAGGGGGGGTGGGTCGCCATGAGCTTGAGCATCCCTTCACCACGGATGCCAAACGCGGTCATGTTGTCCGGAAGCTGCGAAGGAGCATCCCGCATGGCCTTGAGCCGATTGAGCGCCGAAGCCATTGCGGCGGAGCTCTCGAGGTTGGCCCCCCCCGCGTCCGCTCGGAACTCACGACGACGCGAAAACCAGGCGACGATGATACTGGCCAGCACGCCGAACGCCATTTGAAGGCCGATGTAGATCATGAAGCGGCCGCGATCGAATTGGCTGGCGATGATTCGCGCGACGAAGAGGACGAAGGTGTTGAGCACACCTTGGATGAGGGTCAGCGTCACCATGTCACCGTTGGCTACATGCGAGATCTCGTGGCCGAGGACCGCTTCGACCTCCTGCTTGTTCATCAAGCGCAAGAGCCCGGTGCTGACCGCGACTAGGGCGTTGTTGCGAAACATACCCGTTGCAAAGGCGTTGGGATCGGGCGAATCGAAGACCGCAACCTCGGGCATGCCGATTCCCGCCTGTTCCGCCTGGCGCTGAACCGTGCTGAAGAGCCACTGCTCGATATCGTTCGACGGCTTCTCGATGACATGGGCGCCGGTGGACTTCTTCGCGACCCACTTGGAAATCGCCAGGGAGAAAATCGAGCCGCCAAAGCCAAAGAGGGCGCACCAAATCAGCATGGTGACGTAGGGCGCGTCCGGTGGGATGACCCCAAGGGCGGTGAGCACCGACATCGCGATGGCCGCCATGAACAGGACCGCGAGATTTGTACCTAGAAACAGAAGAATTCTCAGCATGCACGTACTCCTAAGGGGGGAACTTAAGACCGCTTGGGCCTTCCCACAACTACAGATCGGACGGTTTTCTTATTCCATCGAGCTTGGCTAATCCGCGTTCAGGTCTTCGCGGAGTGCCTCCCACTGGGGCGCGGAGAGCTCGGTTTCCGCCTCGATCCCAGGCATTGCAATGCCGACGGCGGTGGGCGCCTGCTCGCCAATGCGAAACGAAAGGTACTGGACCGAAGAGAGACGATCGTCGCCCACCTGGCGCGCGTCCCAGGTCGGCTTTCGCAGCTCCCCGTCGGGGGTCTTGGCGTAGATGTGCTCGTTGAGGCCCAGCCAGGCCCGAAGCTTTGTGGCCCGCTCCCCTTCGTCGTCGATGCCGACGAGGAGCGTACAACCGACCGTCCCCTTCGGATGAATCAGCTCATTGTAGGTGTCGATCTCGTGCTGGATGTCGTCTTCTTTGACGATGTGCTCGATGCGCATCATTTCCTGAATCTGGTATCGCACGGTTTCGCGGTTCTCGAAGAGGAACGTGAAGTGGTCTCCGACGAGGATTCGACGGACCGATTTTGCGCGCAGTGCCGAAGCGCGAATCTCATCGCGTTGCTCGCCGTACGTCACGTAGTCGAGTAGCTCTGATCGTTCGATCGGCTTCACGTCGAGCCTCCTTCCGACTGCCCACCGGAGGGTAACGCTTTGGGTGCATCGAAGCCATCGTCGCGATAGGCGCGCGCAAGAATCGACATGGGGTGCATGGGTTTAACCCCCATGTGCTGCTGGAACTGAATCGCGGCCAGAGGACAATCGGTCGCCCAGATCTCCGCGTCGGCCGCCTTCATTTCGTTGAAAGCCTTTTGCCCGACACGAATCGAGTACTCGAACCCCTCGACAGTCATTGCATGGGTGCCGTCGTGTCCGCAGCACTCCATCACGGTCGTCGGGGTGACCCCCGGAATTTTGCGAAGCAGATCGCGCCCCTTGAACCCGACGCCCTGCGTCCGCAGATGGCAGGGCGCGTGATAGGCGACTTTGTGCCCAGGCGAGCTCTTGAAATCCGTGTTGAACCGTTCTTCCCGGCGCAACGACCAGAGGTATTCGCTCGGGTCCGCCACCGCTTCGGCCAGCTTCCTAGCGCGTTCGCGGTCTTCCCCCTCGAGCAGCTCCGGGTACTCGCGCCGAAGCATCATCGAGCAGGTCGGGTTGAGCGCGATCACTTTTGCGCGGGCCTCGACATAGGGAATCAGCACGTTCAGATTCTGGTGCGCCTTCTTTCGGAGAAGCTCGAGGTTGCCGCCTTCCCAAGCGGGCATTCCGCAGCATTCGAGGCCCTTCTCACAGCGAACGTCGACGCCGTTCTTCTCGAGCACCTCGACGGTGTCCATTCCGATCTGTGGCTCGTTGCCCTGGACATAACATGTTTGAAAAAGCACCGCTTCGCCGCCGACGCCCTTGTCCATCAAGCCTGCGCCTTTCGCCCATGACTCGAACGTCGTCTGGGCGAAGTCGGGGAGGAGCTTGCGACGATCGATGCCGACCAGCTTCTCCATGAACCAACGATGGATGCCGACACGGTTCATGACATTTGCCACCCCGAAGCTCGCGCGCGCCATGCTGCTTGCGCGATCGGGGTCTTCCAGCAGCTTGAGCCGCAGCTTGTGCGGTTGCTCGTTTTTTCGGTGCCGGATCGCGTCGTAGCGATGCACCAGCTTTGGGAAGTCTAATTGGAACTCGTGCCCGTCGCGGGGCGTGTACGGGCACTGGACCTCACAGAGCTTGCATTGAAAGCACGCGTCCATGACGCGCATCGTATCGAGCGGCGTGAGTTTTCGAACGTCGCCGTCGTGCTGTTCGTCGATCGCCGAAAACAGGATTGGAAACGAGTCGCAGTACTTGAAGCACATGCGGCAGCCATGACAGACCTCGAAGACGCGCTCGATTTCCTGGTCGAGCGCGTCTTCGTCCCAGTACTTGGGCTCGCTGGGGTCGTAGCTCAGCCCATCGGTGGGCTGATACGAAATCTGCCTCTTGGTTTCGCCGCTCACTCGCGTCTGTAGCCCCGGCTATGAGATCTCGTCGAGAAGCGACTGGAAGCGTCCCGCGTGAGACTTCTCGGCCTTGGCCAAGGTCTCGAACCAGTCGGCGATCTCGCCGAAGCCCTCTTCACGCGCCGTCTTGGCGAAGCCCGGGTACATGTCGGTGTACTCGTGCGTCTCGCCCGCGACAGCGGCGGTCAGGTTGAGTGCGGTGTCGCCGATCGGCAGACCCGTAGCCGGATCGCCGACCTTCTTGAGATAGTCGAGATGACCGTGCGCGTGGCCGGTCTCGCCCTCGGCGGTCTCCCGGAAGTTGCCCGCAACCTCGGGGTAACCCTCGACGTCGGCGACCTTTGCAAAGTAAAGGTAGCGACGGTTGGCCTGGGACTCGCCCGCGAATGCGGCTGCGAGGTTTTCGTGGGTCTTGCTGCCCTTGAGCTCTGACATGGCTTGTTTTTCCTCCGATGTGATGCTTGCTTTCGACAACATAGGACGCGCGCGGCGTC
>JABDJF010000780.1 GCA_013002645.1 Myxococcales bacterium | reverse complement strand
GTGCAGACCCACGCCTTGATGGCCGAGCACACAATCGCGTTCCTGAGGGCCGAGCTCGGCTGGTAAATTCGACTCCGCTGCTCACCCCTCGACACTGGCACCAAGGCGTAGCCTACGTGGACATGTCCCGCGCACACGAGCAACCGCAACCGCCGGCAGCCGATAACCCCTGTGCTCCGACCGCGAGCATTTGACTCGGCCGGATACTGCATGTAGCTTTTAGGCTACATGTCTCATTCTCATGTCAGACGTCGAAATCGAAGTCCGCGTCTACCAGACGCCCGACGGCCGCTGCCCGTTCGACGACTGGCTCGCCCGCCTGAGAGACATCCGCGCCATCGAGAAGACAGACGCCCGCATCGCGCGCCTTCGCTCAGGTCACTTTGGGGACTGCAAGCCCGTAGGGGAGGGTGTTCTGGAGCTCCGCGTTCACTACAGCCCGGGCTATCGGATCTACCTGGGAAGGCAGGCAAGAGCCGTGGTCCTTCTCCTCTGTGCCGGCGACAAGCGCACCCAGTCCCGCGATATTGCCCGCGCCAAGCGCTACTGGAGGGAGCATAGAAGTGCCGACAATCCCCTATCGTGACGGCCTTCTCAAACGCCTCGCGGATCCCGAAAGCGCCGCCCACTACCTCACCGCCTGCCTCGAAGAAGGCGACGAAGTCTTCCTCATCGGCCTCCGCGACGTCGTCGACGCCCACGGCGGCATGGCCCAGCTCGCCGAGGCCACCAGCCTCAACCGCGAAACCCTCTACCGAACCCTCTCCGAGAACGGAAACCCCCGCCTCTCGAGCCTCGGCCTCATCATCGAGGCGCTCGGCCTGCGGTTGAGCATCGAATCCCCCGAAGACGACCCGCGCGCGGCCTGAGTTCGACCCCTCCGACATGTACATGCGAGGGCTCTCACCCTACCAAGCATCAAAGGCTCTCCTGCCAACACACCGAAGGCCCATGCTAATCTCGTCCACAGTGGACGAAATATCCCCATGCCCCCAATCCCCCTAAAAACCCTCACCCACACCCAATACCCGCACTCCTCCGCGACCTCCGCCGCGTCATCCGCGAAGGCAAGCAAGAGGCCGAACGCGCCGCCGCCCAGTCCCTCATCGAGAGCTACTGGTCCATCGGCCAACGCATCGCCAAAGCGCGCCTCAACGCCCGCGCCAGTTACCACAACGCCATCCTCGCCGACCTCTCCCGCGACCTCGACATCGGCGTCCGCACCCTCCAGCGCACCGTCACCTTCTACCGAACCTACAAACGCCCCCCGCGCATCAGGGGCCTGAGCTGGGCCCACTACCGCGTCCTCATGCAACTGCAGCATCCGGACGAGCGCACCTTCTACGAATCCCTCGCCGTCGACGACGCCCTCTCCGTAAAACGCCTCGCCGCCGCCATCCAAGACGGCCACTACGAATCCGTCCGCGCACAGCCCAAGGGCAAACCACTCCAACTCCCGCGCCCCACCGACCCAAGCTACCTCTACACCGCCGAACCACGCGATGTCATCGACACCGACACCCTCCTACTCGACATCGACCTAGGCTTCGAAGTCATCCGCCGCCAACGCATCCGCCTCGCCCGAATCGACGCCCCCGACCGCACGACCCCCGAAGGCGCCGCCGGCCGCCGCTTCGTCCGCGAACAACTCGCCGTCGCCCGCTCCATCGTCGTCAAAACCGT
The DNA here is from genome assembly GCA_013002645.1 of Myxococcales bacterium. Taxonomy (GTDB): domain Bacteria; phylum Myxococcota_A; class Polyangia; order Polyangiales; family Houyiibacteriaceae; genus SG8-38. The sequence continues at coordinate 1,333 of JABDJF010000780.1, read as the reverse complement.
CAAGACCGATCTCCACGGCCGCTACGTCGCCCACGTCTTCTACGCCTTCAACAACCGCGGCATCGAAAGCACGTTCTTGAAGGGGAGGTACCTCAACCAAGAGCTCATCGACAAAGGGTATGCCAATCCTGTCTAATTTTTGCTCAAGATACGACGACTTAGCCTGTTTCCATCGCTGAAATAAACAAAATTGCCACAGCCCGCCTACGCCACATCCAAATCAATCTCCGTAGGCCGCCCCTCTTCATCGGCAAGCTCCTGCAACCACGTCCGCATCACCGCACGCCCCTTCGAACGCTCGTCGGCCATCTTCGCTACAAGCAGCATCGCCCAAGGCGGCACAGGGCTCTCTTCGCTCTCCCACCGCTGCACCGTCCGCCGGTCGACCTGAAGCAAGTCAGCAACCGCCTGCATGCTCATCGAACAGAAGCTGCGGCATAGGCGAAACGATTGCGGCCCACGAAGCTTCTCCGCGAAGATCCGTTGCGCAAGCTTTCCTTCGAACACCTCCAGGTCGTCGATATGGATCAGCGGACCAAGCTCCGGCCGCTTCTTGCTGAACGAGCACGGAACCCGTCCTCGAAACGTCCGTCCATCCAACTTCCTCTCGAGCTCTGTTGTTCGCATGGTCAGTACACCGTGATGATTAGCAGTCCGTCTTCGATGATGAGTGCGATCTGGAGTTCGTCGCCGTCCAAGTCCGGCCCGGCGACCGTCCAGTCGGAAGCCCGGTCAGGTCCGCTCGCGCGAATCCTCTTGGCATTGACGAGCGCACACCGGATGTGCGGACGACTCGTCCCGCACTCCGCAGCCTCTCGGTCCGCGTGAGCCGTGAGTCGAATCCGGTTCGCCCTCGCGAGACCCCGGATGACCCGAAGCGCCTTCGCCGAATCCATCTATTCATGATTAGGACATTTTGTCCTAATCCCAGAGCTTGTCAATCCGGCCCTCAGCCCCCGCAAGCACCTGTTGACGAGACGAAATCGCCTCTCCGCCGCGTGTACTTCAGTGGGCCGGCTGGCCGAGCTAGTCGGAGACGTGGAGGAAACTGAAAAGCAGCGAACCTCCAGGGTCATGGGCGATGAGTAGCCCGATCAGAAGGCGTGGGGTCGGGGTGGGGCATGGTTACGTACGGACCCGTCCGAACGCCGACCCCACGCTGCGTCGATGCTCGCACGCCTGCTCGCGCCACTCTCCGTGAAGCACGCTTTCCATCGCGTTGCTGATGCGTTCAAGGATTTCGAGCCTGGCGGCGTTCGGCGACCACGAACTTCACCAGGCTCACAGTGAGCACGAGCAAAACCAAGGCCATCATCGACTGCGCGATACTTGC
>JABDJF010000764.1 GCA_013002645.1 Myxococcales bacterium | reverse complement strand
CGGCTGAAAGACGCCGAGCATCTCCTGCACCGCCCGGCTCGTGACACCGATCTTTTTACCGATGACTTTTTCACCATCGTCCTCGATCCGGCGATTCACCATCCTCAGGGACACGTGATACGCGTCTTCGATGCGTATGTCCGGCCAGCGTTCGGTGAGTGGAGTCAGTGTTCGGCGCGCCCGCAGGGCGTCAAACAGCTCGTCTCCAAGCTGCTCGATCTTGTGTCGTCTCGCCGCATCATCCATGCCTACTAGATGAAGAAATCCGAGTTGCGCTGGCCGAAGAGAACGCCGCCCATGTTGGCCGCCGGCCCATCAGGACCGTTTGCATGGTGCAAACGAATCGCGTGGATATCTTGGAAGTGCCGGTTGACTGCGTGATCTTCGAAAGCTGCGCGAGCACCGCAGGCAACGAACAGCTGTTCGACTACCTCGGTCGACACGCGGACCGCGCGAGCCGAGTCATTTCGAAAGTGAACGCGCCGATCGAGTGGTATCTTTTCGCCCTTTTCGAGATAGCCGGACATCTCTTGGAAGTTGCGGCGGAGGGCCAGAACCTCACGGTCGAGGGCCGCAGTGGCTTCCGCGGCCACTAGGCTATTGCTGAACGAGTCCTTTGCTTTGCCGCCGGTCGCCTGAGAGACCTTTGTCTTCATGAAATCGATGTACGCGTCGAGCGCGCCGAACGCGGCCCCAACAGCAGGCGTCGACACGGAACGCACGTGAATTTGGCCGAATGGATACTTGTAGACCGGGGATGGATTGATTTCGTTGCCTGGACTTTTCTGCCTGAATCCGTCCGAGAATTTGTGCATCCGATGATCTGGAACGAAGGCACCATCAACGACCACATCCTTGCTGCCGGAACCTCGCAGGCCTGACACGTGCCAGTTGTCGATGATCTCGTAGTCGGCACGCGGCACGAGGAAGGTCCGCATGTCCGGGGGTTTGCCTTCTTCGGTCGGTACGAAGCCTCCGAGAAACGCCCACTCGCAGAAATCACAGCCACTGGAAAACGACCAGCGACCGCTGAGCTTCACGCCTCCGTCGACCCACTCCGTCTCGGCGACCGGCATGTAAGACGAGGAGATCAGCGTTCTCGGATTCTCACGCCAAACCTCGTCTTGCGCTTCTTCGGAGAACAGCGAGAGCTGCCACGAGTGCACGTTGAGCACACCATAAACCCAGGCGCTCGAGGCACAGCCGCGCCCGAGCTCGAGCTGCAGATCGAAGATGATCGACGGGTCCATCTCGTAGCCGCCATAGCGTTTGGGCTGGACGACCTTGAAGAAACCGAGCCGATGGAAATCTTCGATCGTCTCGTCGGGAAGCCGCCGCAGCTCGCAGGCCCTCTTGGAGCGTTCCCGCAGCTTCGGCGCCAAATCTCGGGCGCGCTGAATCAGCTCGTCGCGCGTCGGGATAGGGCTATGATCTCCGTCCATGATGCTTTCTCCAGGGGCCATCGGCTCGTGCCGCGGGCGTTTGATGGTGTCTACATTCAACGCTTTACAGATGGTCCGCCTCAGTCCATAAACTAGAACGTGTTCTACCCTATGGCCGGGCACATGTCCAGCGGACCTCTCTCCAGCATAGGGCTCCGCGGGGGACCCCGAAAGGACGCTTTTTCATGCCGATACCGACCCGTCTCAGAGCCATCGACCTGATGATGAACATCCCCGACGGGGACCCGACGGCCTGGTACGAGTTCATCAAGCCGCTGCTGCTCGATGAGGAGAGCCGGGAGGCCTTCAAGATGCCGGCACAGTACATGTTCAAGGACATCCCCGAAATCGGCGATCAGAAGGACTATGTCCAGTACGCGATTGGCCAGATGGACGAATGGGGCGTCGAGCGGGCAATGCTGGGGATCTCCGGCCCGAACTCGACGAACCTGAAAGCGTGCCGAAAGCACCCCGATCGCTTCTTCCCGTCCTACGGGGCCAATCCGAACAACGGCATGGACGAGGTCCGGAAGATTCGGCAGCTTCACAAGGACCATGGCCTCAGGGCGGTGACGGGATTTCCCTCGGGCCTCTGTCCACAGGTCCCGCTCAACGACAAGAAGTACTACCCGATCTACGCGACCTGCGTCGACCTCGACATCCCGATTTGCCTCTGCGTGGGCGTTCCCGGCCCGCGGATCCCCATGGCGCCCCAAAAGGTCGAGCACATCGACGAAGTGTGCTGGTTCTTTCCGGAGCTCAAGTTCGTGATGCGGCACGGTGGAGAGCCTTGGGTCGACCTCGCGGTCAAGCTGATGCTCAAGTATCCCAACCTGTACTACAGCACGAGCGCCTTCGCCCCAAAGCACTACCCCAAAGCAATCATCGACTACGCGAACACGCGCGGCGCCGACAAGATCATGTACGCCGGCTACTTCCCGATGGGCCTCTCCCTCGAGCGAATCTTCACGGAGATGCAGAACGTGCCATTCAAAGATCGGGTCTGGCCAAAGTTCCTTCGCGACAACGCCATCCGCGTCTTCAAGCTCGAGTAGGGGACACGCTCCCCAAGGGGTTGGAGCCCCGGAGAGCAACGCCTACGGGCGGAGGAGGAAGGCTTGAAAGGGGTAGCGAGTGAAGTCTTCTGGGACGAATTGTTTGGTGGCGTCTCTTACCTGGAATCGCCTATTTATCGACTCGTCCAGCTCGAAGGCGCGGGCATGGGTCGTGAAGAGCAGCTCCCCCTTCTTGTCGAGCGAGCTCATGGCGTCATCGAGCAGACGTTTGTGGTCTTTGTGGATGTTGAATGCGCCTTTGCTCATCTTGGAGCGCGAGAACGTGGGTGGGTTGATGAAGATCCAGTCATAGCTGTTCCGGTCCCTGGCAGTCCAGCGGGTGGCGTCGTCTCGGATGAAGCGATGTCTTGCAGGGTCGATGCCGTTGGCCTCGAAGTTCTTCTTGCCCCAGTCGAGATAGGTGTTGGACAGGTCGACGCTGCTGGTCTGCTTGGCTCCGCCCACGGCTGCCGCGACGCTGACCGAGCAGGTGTATGCGAATAGATTGAGCATTCGCTTACCCGCGCAGTGCTCCCGGGCATACGCGCGGACCGTTCGGTGATCTAGAAAGAGGCCGGTGTCGATTCGGTCTTCGACGTTGACCACGAAGCGGAGGCCACCTTCGCTCACGACCATGTCGCTGTCTTGCTGCGAGATGCGTGCGTACTGGTCGCCTTGATCTTGTTTGCGACGGACCTTCACCACCAGGTCGCCCGGATCGATTCCCAGCGCCTCGGGAAGTGTCAACAACACATCTTGGACCCGCTGCTTGGCACGGTCGTCGCCGGCGTCACGTTCTTTCTGAAAGATATGAACGACGGCTTTCGGGCCATAGCGGTCCACTGCGACGTGGTATTCGGGGATGTCGGCGTCATAGATTCGGTAGCATTCGATCTCGTTGCGCTTCGCCCAGCGCCCCCATTTCTTCTTGTTCTTCTTGATCCGGTTGGCGAACATCGACGCCTTCTCGCTCGGTTTTCGCCAGGCGGGCGGCCTGGCGGAATCTCCACCCGTCACGCCACGCACCGGGATCTCCACAAGGCGACACTCGATCGCGCCATTGTAGAGGACATGCCGGCGCGCGGGCCGAAGGCCGAGGTGTTTCAGATTGCCTCCGTGGGCGGCGAACACGTAGGCCGTCCAACCGTCGAAAGCGCGCTTGAGGGTATCTCCCAGCGACTGATAGAACAGAAAGAGCGTGCCCTCATCGCCGAGCCGGTGACCGTAGGGCGGGTTGCACACCAAGACGCCAGCGTCGGTCGGTCTTTGCACCTCGGAAAGCTCTTTGACCGAAAGCGAGACGTGCTGTTCGACGCCCGCTGCCTCCAAGTTCTCCCGCACGTACGAGAGCGCCTGCTCGGATGCATCGCAGCCGAAAATTCTGGCCGAACAATTCGCCCTTCGTGCCGTCAGCGCTGCATCCCGCTCGGCCGCAAACGCCGAAGCGTCGTGTTTGCGCCAACGTTCGAAGCCGAAACCTTCGCGCAGCAGCCCCGGCGCACAGTTCGTGGCCATCAGGGCCGCTTCGATCAAGAACGTGCCGGAACCACAGGTCGGGTCCATGAGTGACAGCCCTTGGCGGGCCGCCTCGGGCCATCCCGCGAGATAAAGAATCGCCGCGGCGAGGTTCTCCTTGAGAGGCGCCTTCCCTCCCGACTTCCGGTAACCCCGCCTGTGCAACGCTTCACCGGAGAAATCGAGCGCAAGCTCGTGGTGCCGCTCCCCGATGTGCAGGTGAAGGCGAATCGAGGGGGCTTTCTTGTCGATGCTGGGGCGGGAGCCTGAATGGTCTCGAAAGCTATCGACGATTGCGTCCTTCGCGCGCTGCACCCAGTAGTGCGACGGGAAGGTGCTCTTGGGGGCCTGAGAGGTACCTATCGCAAAAGTCTGTTTCGCGTCGAAATGCTCCCACCAGGGAACCGCTCGGATAGCCTCGTACAGCGCGGCGTCGTCGTCGGCATCGAGCTCCAAGAGCGGAAGCAGAACCCGCGATGCCACACGGGACCACAAGCAAAGACGGTAGCCGTCCTTCAAGCTCGCGAACACGTGCACCGCGGTCGGACGCACGTCGGCGACCTCGATGTCTAAGTCCTTGACCTCCTGCGCGAGCGCGTTCTCGCAGCCTTTTGGACAAGGAAGCACCCATCGAAATCGCTGAGCAGAGTCGATGCGCCCTCGCCTAGTCCGTCAAGAGAAGCTCAGTCGTCCTGTCGATGTCCGAGAGGAGTTGGGGCGCTTCATGCAAACCACCAGCCCAGCCTACGAAGGAAGCAAACCAGACGTTTTGCAGAATTGAAGCAATCGTTCGTTCGCGGTCGTCGACGTCCCCGCCCCACTCTGCTTGCTCTGACGCAACCTCGCCGCGAATCGCAGCCATGACCATTGCCGTGATGAGCGCATGGAAGCTCGCGACGCGCTCCGTGATGTTCGGGTCACCGGAGGCCAGGGATCGAACCAAGGCCTTGGCGAGATTGGGCCGGCGCAACAGCCCCTTGGTGAGCGCAGAGAAGACGAAGTGCACACGTTCCCGCGGGCCTTCGCCTGGAACCGGCTTCTTGCCAATCTTGGCCACGAGCTTTTCGCTTTCCTGCTCGAGGGCTGCAATGAGGATCTCTTCTTTGCTGGCGAAGCGCTTGTATACGGTCCCCAGCGCGACTTGGGCACTGGCCGCGACGTCTCGGAGCCGAACCGCCTGATATCCGTCCCGCTCCGCCAGTGCGACGGCCGTCTCAACGATGCGCTTGGCTCGATCATCCATGGTCAATATCCAACCTCCGCCTGAGGCATGTAGAACTTCTGATACCAGCGGCGCAACGCTCCCACGTCGCCATCACCATCGCAGAGAATCGGTCGGGCTCGGTACTTTTTGTTTTCCCAAATTGCGATGTCTTCCTTGAAGCCGACGATGATGTTCTCCCTGTACCCTTCCTGGAACTGCTCTTTGCCCTCTTTGACATTCGAAATGTCGATCATCGCGCCGATTCGAACGTGGACGCGCTTCTTGTCGACCGGCGTGTGGCACAGAAGCATGATGTTCGGCAGGACGCTCTGCATCTTGGTGAGCATGTAGCCGGGTCCGTAATAGGTGGACTGGAGCTCGAAGTGATCTTCGCCGCCGCCGCGGGGATAGGCGACGCCCTTCACATTCTGGATGCCGATGTGGTCCCTGAACTCATTGCCGAATTCGTTGGCCCAAGTCCCATGCACCGGACCGAAGTGCCCCTTGTCTGCCAGGTTCTCCACGATCTCTTTCGGGTGAGTCTTGATGTCGATTAGCGCTGCGCCCCAGTCGGTCCAGCCTTCGCTGCCATACTCCGGGAGATCGGGAATCTCCCACGTCGGCTCTTCACCTTCGACGCGAGCGTTCCACATGAAGATCAAACCGTTGTGTTCTTGCACGGGGCGATTGTTGACGCAGGCGCGCGGTGGAATCCGTTTCGCGTACGGAACGTCCACACACCTGCCCGTTTCGTCGAAGCGCCACGCATGAAACGGGCATTGAATCGTCTCACCGACCACTTCACCGCCGTGTCCCAGGTGCGCGCCCAGGTGAGGACAAAACGCGTCGTGCACAATCGCAGCGCCACTTTCGGAACGATAGAGAACCATTTGCCTGCCGAAGTACTCGATCGGTTTGACATCGCCCGCTGCGAGCTCGGCCGACACGCCGATGACGAACCACCCGCGTGGATAGCCAGGAAAGAGCTCCTCTTCTTCTTGTGCTGCTGACATGGTTCCTCTGGTCCTGGCCTTGAACGCGCAGGGCTAGGCGCTTGCTTGATTTCGGGCAATCTCCTCCGCCCAGTTGTAGTCGGGTTTTCCGCTAGGCATGCGGGAAACCGTCTCGGTAATGGTGATCTGCCTAGGGACTTTGTACCCAGCGATGTGCTTACGGCAATGCTGTTGCACCTCTTGGAGGGAAAGCAGTTGATTGCCACGCGTATTGAAGACTGCGGCGACCTTGGACCCGAACCGAGGATCTGGCACCGCCACGACGAGCGCGTCGACGACTTCGGGGTGGGCCTTCAGCGCTTCTTCCACTTCTTCGGGGAAGACCTTCTCCCCACCCGTGTTGATGCATTTGCTGCCGCGGCCGAGGAAGGTAATGCGGCCGTCTTCCTCGATCGTGGCGAAGTCCCCGGGCACGACCCAGCGCTTCCCGTTGAGCTCCTTGAATCGCTCCGCTGTCTTCTCGGCGTCTTTGTAGTAACCGATGGGCAGCCGGCCCGATCGGGCGACCATGCCGATCTCGCCCGAACCTGGTTCGAGCTGTTCGCCGTTTTCATCGAGCACGGTGACTTCGTCACCCATGTAGAACGAAGGGCGGTTCTCGTGACTTTCTTCATCGCCCGCTGCGCGACCCAGGTCGCCCGACTCGCTCGTCCCAAAGCTGTTGATGATCATCACATCGGGAAGCAGGGCTTCGAGCTCATCCTGGATGCTCGCCGAAAGGATCGCTCCAGCAGAGGCGATGACGGCCAGGTTCGACATGTCGTAGCCGCCCTGCTTGAGCTCCTCGACGAGCGGGATCGCCATCGCATCGCCCACGAGCGAAATGGTCGACACGTCCTCTTCGGCAATCAACGACAGGATGCGCTTTGCGTCGAAGCTCGGGCCGTTCTGGAGCACGAGCTTCCCTCCCGTCGTGTGGCAGATCCACTGCGTCCACTGGGCGGCGCCATGAATGAAAGGCGCGCAGGGAAGCATCGTGACGGTGTACCAGCCCTCCTTGGCCTGCTCGATGAGCTGCTCGGGGGATTCGACCGGCTCACCACCCGGCGAACCACCTTGCAGACCAGTGAAGAACAAGTCCTCATGCCGCCACATCACGCCCTTGGGCATCCCCGTCGTCCCTCCGGTGTAGATGATGTAGAGGTCTTTGCCAGACCTCGGCCCAAAATCGCGCTCTTCAGAGCCTTGCGCAAGCGCCGCCTCGTATTCGATCGACTCGTGATCGGTGGTCGCATCGGCGCCATCTTCGATCACGATCAGCGACCTGAGCGGCTCCCGACCCTCCATCGCCTCGTTGATGACCGGCAAAAAGCGTCGTTGGGTCATCACTCCGACGAGGTCGGCGTTCTCGATCATATAGCGAACTTCAGGCCCCACGAACCTGTAGTTCATGTTGATTCCTACCGCTCGAATCTTGAAGAGCGCCAAAATCGCTTCGACGAACTCGTGGCCGTTGAAGAGATGCAACCCGACGTGGTCGCCGGGACCGATCCCGCGTGCAGCAAAGTAGTGCGCCAAACGGTTTGCGCGCTTATCGAGCTCCGCATAGCTGTGGTGAATCTCGCCGGAGGCCAGCGCCACGTTGTCCGGAACCGCATCTGCAATCGCCTCGTAGAGATCTGCAAGGTTATATTCCATCGTATCTCCCGCTCAGCGCTCTGAGCTCACGATCCACATCGCGAAAAACTGTGAGCCTCCTCCGTACGCATGGCCAAGCGCGACCTTCGCACCGTCGACCTGATGCCGTTCCGCCGTCCCGCGCACCTGGCGTGCGGCTTCCGCAAATCGGAGCATGCCGCTCGCCCCGATCGGATTGGTGCACATGACGCCACCGGACATGTTCCAGGGCATTTCGCCGCCGATCTTGGTTTTCCCTTCCATCGTCATCTTCCAGCCCTCGCCTTCTTCGGCGAAGCCTAGATTCTCGAGCCACATCGGCTCGAACCAGGAGAACGGTACGTAAACCTCGGCGCAGTCGATCTCTTTGAGCGGGTTGCGGATACCTGCCTCGTCATAGACGTCTTTGGCGCAGGCCTTGCCGGCCGCCGGGTTGACCTGGTCGCGTCCAGCAAAGAACGTCCGTTCGGTTCGGACCGATGTACCCTTTACCCAGGCCGGATTCTTCACGCGTCCTGCGTGCTTCTCGCTCGTGAGCACCATCGCCACGGCCCCGTCCGAGGAGGGACAGGTCTCCGAATAGCGAATCGGATCCCAGAGCATCGGTGAGCCTTTCACCTGTTCGAGCGTTTGGTCGAGGTGAAGGTGCGCGTTCGGGTTGAGCAAGCCATGCTGGCGGTCCTTGACGGCCACCAAGCAACCGGTGTCCGGATGCGCGTCTGCACGGCGGATGTACGAACGCATCAGTGGTGCGAAGTAGCCGCCGGCACCTGCCACGAGCTGCGGTTGAAACGGAATGGCAGGCGAGAGCGCCCACATGGCGTTGGCCTCGCTCTGCTTCTCGAATGCCAGAGTGAGGACCTTCTCGTGAACTCCGCCTTGGATGAGATGGGCAGCGACGACGGCCGTCGAGCCACCTACCGAGCCGGCGGTGTGCACGCGAAAAATCGGCTTCCCAGCGGCACCGAGTGCGTCCGACAACCAGAGCTCCGGCATCATGACGCCTTCGAACATGTCCGGGGCGGTCCCGATCACGATGGCGTCGATATCTTTCCAGGTCATGTCCGCGTCGTGCAATGCGCGGATCGCCGCGTCGCGGACCAGGCCCGGAATCGACAGGTCGCGACGGCTCTCGCGATGCTTGGTCTGGCCAATCCCGATGACCGCACATGGCTCGGCCATTATTCACCCTCCAAAATGGCCACCAGATTGTGCTGAAGGCAGACGCCATTGCTGGTGTGCGCCAAAGCGCGGCCGGCATCCCCGGAGAGGATCCGACTGGCCGCTTCACCGAAGCGAATCAGCCCGGCGGTCATCAGTGAGTTGGCTGCCAAGGCGCCGCCCGACGGATTGATGTTCACGCCGTCACCCAGGCCCATGGCTTCGCGCAAGATGATCTCTTGATGCGCGAAAGGCGCGTGAAGCTCGGCAAGGTCGACCCCGCCCTGCCCGAGGCCGGCCCTTTCAGCAGCGAGTGTCGAAGACGGTGAGGTCGTCAGATCACGCTGCCCCAGCGCATGCGGCTCGGTTCGATGATCGATACCCCGAATCCACGCCGGCCTTTTGACTAGCCTTCGAGCCCGCTCTCCGACGGCAAGCACGATGGCCGCCGCCGAATCGGAAACCGGAGGGCAAAAGCTCTTGCGCAACGGCGAGCTGATGTATGGCTCTTCGAGCATCTCGTCGACGCTGAACTCGCCTTTGATGTGGGCGTTGGGATTGTCGATCGCGTTTTTTCGATTGCGAGCCGCGACCTCTGCGAAGTCACGCTCGGTCGCCTTGCCTGCGTCGATCATCGCCTGCGCCTGGAGCGCGGCCGCGCTGATCGAATCGAGCCCGAGGGGTTGGACGTAATACGGGTCGTTCTGCAGGTTCAGGATGTCGGGAACGGAGCCGAGCG
>JABDJF010000760.1 GCA_013002645.1 Myxococcales bacterium | reverse complement strand
TTTCTGATAAGGGGATCTGGGGTCGGCGGATCTGCACGGCGCCTCGACACGGTAGGGGTCGGCGGTTCAATCCCGCCCGTGCCTACCAACCTGGAGATGACCCGGTCTTGAGCTCGAGCTACCTATTTCAGTCCGTCGACCGATGACGAATGAAGCAAGAGCGCGTTCGATGCGCGAGGTGCTCGAAGAGCGCGGCGCGTTAGCTAAAGACACGGTCGCCGCGCGGGTTGACGGCAGAGTTTACGATTTGCACAGCCCGGTGCCCGAGGGTCCATCCGAAGTGAAAGCCATTGGCGCTCACGACCCTGACGCGCTCGCGATCATTCGGCACTCGAGCGCCCACGTGATGGCGGACGCCGTGCAGCGTCTGTTCCCGGGGACCAAGGTCGCGTTCGGGCCGGCGACCCAGGACGGCTTCTACTACGACTATGCCAGGCCCGATGGCACGTTCTCCGAGGATGACCTGCGTGCCATCGAAGAGAAGATGGCCGAGATCGTGGAAGCCGACAGTCCGTTTCGCCGCGAGGTCGTGACCCGGGACGAAGCGCGCCGAATACTGCAGTCGCTGGACGAGGACTTCAAGCTCGAGCACCTCGAGAGGCTCGACGATCCGATCTCGCTCTACCGCCACGGCGAGTGGGTCGACCTGTGCGAAGGGCCGCACGTTCCGTCGACCGGTTTCCTGAAGGCGGTCAAGCTCACCAGTGTGGCGGGCGCCTACTGGCGCGGCGACGAGCGGAACCCGATGCTCCAGCGAATCTACGGGACGGCGTTCGCTTCGCCCAAAGCGCTGCGTGCCCACCTCAAGCAGCTGGAAGAGGCGAAGAAGCGCGACCACCGCAAGCTCGGGAAGGAGCTGCAGCTTTTCGCGTTCCATCCTCATGCGCCTGCTTCGCCGTTTTTCCTGCCGCGTGGCTCGACGATCTACAATCTACTCGAAGGCTACGTCCGCGCCCTCTACGCGCGCTACGGCTATGAAGAAGTGATCACGCCGCAGATCTTCGACAACGAGCTGTTTCACACCTCGGGGCACTTGCCGTCTTACGCGGAGAATATGTACATGGCGGCGACGTCCGAGAACCTCGAGAAGTTGCAGCAAAGGATCGAAGAGAGGCCGCCAAAGGACGCGGAGGAGTGGACCGAGGCGTTCGGCGAGTCCCTGCGCTTCGGGGTGAAGCCGATGAACTGCCCAAGCCATTGCCTGATGTACGGCATGACGAAGCGTAGCTATCGCGATCTTCCGATGCGGATGGCCGACTTCGGCCGACTTCACCGCTTCGAGCGAAGCGGCGTCGTGCAGGGGCTGACCCGCGTTCGAACTTTCTCGCAGGACGACGCGCACATCTTCTGCACGCTCGACCAGGTGCAGGACGAGATCAAGAGCTTCCTCGACCTCGTGTATGATGCTTACCGGGACTTTGGCTTCACCGACGTTCGCATCGTCATTGCGACGCGGCCGGAGAAGCGCCTTGGCGACGACGAGGTCTGGGACCAGTCCGAACGAGCGCTGGAAGAAGCCGTGAAAGCCAAAGAGCTGCCCTACGAGATTGCCGAAGGCGAGGGCGCCTTCTACGGACCCAAGATCGAATTCCATCTCAAGGATGCCATTGGCCGTCCCTGGCAGCTCGGCACCATTCAGGCCGACTTCAACCTTCCGGAACGCTTCGACCTCAGCTACGTCGGCGAAGACAACACGGCCCACCGGCCGGTGATGCTGCATAGGGCAATTTTGGGGTCCATCGAGCGCTTTTTCGCCGTGCTCACCGAGCATGTGGGCGGCTCGTTCCCCGTTTGGCTCGCACCCGAGCAAATCGCGCTGTTGACGGTGAGCGAGAAGTTCAACGAATATGCGGAGAACGTGCAGCAAGAGCTCGAGGAACGAGGCTTCCGGGTCACCGCCGATTTGAGCAGCGACAAGCTGGGCGCAAAGATTCGCCAAGCCCGCCTGATGCGTATTCCGTATCTCGGCGTGATTGGTCAAAAAGAAGTAGAGGGGCGGGGCTTGGCGCTCCGTTCGCGAGACGAGAACAAAGACCTCGGGTTCATTCCGTTGTCGGACGTGTTCGACCGCCTCGCGCATGAGAACAAGCCGCCTTCCGCTACGAGTTCAACAAGAGGAGATAGTCATCGCTAGACCGCGCTTTGGATCGCGCGATCGGCCGCGGGATTTTGGTCCGCGGGTCAACGATCGCATTCGAGTGCCCGAGATCCGTGTCATCGGAGCCGAGGGTGAAATGTTAGGCGTCTTGAACACCGACGAAGCACGTCGGATGGCCCGAGGTCTCGACCTGGACTTGGTCGAGGTCAATCCCAAGGCCAGCCCGCCGGTGTGCAAGATCATGGACTTCGGCAAGTTCAAATACGAAGAGAAGAAGAAGCAGGCAGAGCCCCGCAAGAGGCAGACGCAGATCGCGCTCAAGGAGATCAAGCTTCGCCCGAAGACCGACGATCACGACCTGGACTTCAAGACGAAGCACGTGCGCCGGTTCCTCGAGGAGGGCAACAAGGTGAAGATCACCGTGCGCTTCCGGGGCAGGGAGATTACCCACCCCGAAACGGCTCAACGCCAGATCGACGCGATCGTCGAAGCCGTGGACGACTTGGGGATGATCGAAACCTCAGCTCGCCTCGAGGGCCGCACCATGACCGCCATTCTCGCCCCACGTGTCAAAGCCCAACCCGTTCGATAGTTAGCACGGCGAGCTGGCACTGAAATCTAATACTCGGTCGACGAGGCCAGGATCTGTCTTCGCATCTCCTTCATCGCCCGTGCCTTGGTCTGCAGCGTTTTCGACTGCAGCGCTATCGCGTTGAGCTGCTCGATGTCCCGACCCATGATCGCCCGCTTCATGCGTTCGAGCATCTCCCGGCTCTCGACGAGCGCTTCGATGCTGGCTTCGTGGAAGCTTTCGCATGAAACTGGCGGGGTCAGCGTGTACATCTCCCGTTCCATCCGCTTGGTATCGGCAATGAGTTGGTCGAATCCGGAGCTTGCGCCTCCAAGCCCTCCCTTGATGAGGTCCATCGCAAATGCATTAGGGTCTCCGGCGCCCTCCTCTGAATGAATGAGGTCGACCTGTTGGAAGTAGGCCTCCACGCTGCTCCCCTGCTGCTCGGCTGGTGCTTTCGCGGTTGCGTTGGGCCTGGTCTGGGGCTGCGCCGGGTCTTGCGTCTGGGTCGCTGCGAAGCTGTCGGCGGGCGGACCCTCGATCCGTTCGACGACACGTCCGGCGGAGTCGGTTGCTCGAGCTCGGGAAGGGTTCTCGTCGGTTAGATCAGCCCACGCCGGCCAGCGCCTGCTGCTCTCATCTTCCGTTGGAAGCTCGAGAGGGTCCGGGTCGACGTCAGCCGGCCGCGAGGCACCCGGCGAAACAGCTTCGCCCTCCGGTGCCCCTGCCGATTCACGCCCCAGCAAGAACGCAATCAGCAGAAGCGCCGCTCCCAGTGCCACCGAAAGCGCAACAACCGTTCGTCGATCAGAGCCCCGTTCACTCACATCCCCGATCATACCCCAAGGGGACACGCTCCCCCCCGGGGAATGAAGTCCTTTCGGACACTTAGCAGCCGCACCGCGAAAACCCATCCCGGTTCGGGTTTTCGCGGTGTGGCCTTCAAGCACTTGAAACCGCAGGCGTTTTAGAGGTTGAGCGTGTCCCCTTGACCGGGGGGAGGCACGCGCTACACAGCGTGCTCTCCGCTCCCTGGCCGCGGGTGCCGCTGGTTTGGGAGCTTCAAGTGAGGACAGTCAGATGCCCAAGATGAAGACAAAGCGTGCTGCTGCGAAGCGGTTCAAGGCCACCGGCGGAGGGCGGATTCGTCGTTCCACGGCCGGCAAGCAGCACATCATGCGTGGTAAGTCCGCCAATCGACTTCGGAAGCTCAAAAAGAACTCCATGGTCCACCCGAGCGACGAACCACGTATCCGGCGTTTGGTTCCTTACGAGCTCTGAGACTTTTAAGGAGAACGCCCCATGCCCAGAGTCAGACGAGGCTTCAAAGCCCGACGCCGCCGCAATCGCGTACTCAAGCACGCGAAAGGTTACTACGGAGCGCGCCGTAAGGCGTTCCACGTTGCAATCGAGCAGGTCCACAACGCCTGGCAGGATGCCTACAAGCATCGCCGCACGAAGAAGCGTGAATACCGACGTCTTTGGATCGCCAGAATCAACGCCGCGGCGCGCAGCAATGGAATCAACTACAGCCAGTTCATCTCGGGGCTCAAGCGCTCCAACATCGCCCTCGATCGCAAGGTTCTCGCCGAGATCGCGTACTCCGATCCAGGCGGGTTCAAAGCCGTCGTCGAAGCCATCGATTAAAACCGTCAGGACGCGCTATGGCAGAGCCTGATGCGGTTCAGACGTTCGAAACCGGGCTAGCCGAAATCCGTGGCACCTACGCCGAAGCGTTGCGCGCCGCGCGTAGTGAGCCTGAGCTGCGTTTGATCAATGGGCGGCTCGTAGGGCCCCAAGGCGAACTCACCAAGCTCCTGAAGCTGATGCCAAAGCTGCCCGGGGAGCAGCGACGTGAGCTCGGTCAGGCGGCCAACGCCCTCAAACAAGAAATTCAACGGACCTTCGACGAGGTCCTCGAAAGCATTCACCGTGGCGCGCGCGAAGCCGAGCTCACGGGTCCCCCGCTCGATGTGACGCTGCCCGGTCGCTGGCAGATGCCCGGCCGGCTTCATCCGATTTCGCGCGTTCGGAACGAAGTGCTCGACATCTTCGTTTCGCTCGGGTTCGACATTGCCGACGGGCCGGAAGTCGAGCTCTACGAGAACTGCTTCGACAAGCTCGGATTTCCGCCGGATCATCCCGCAACGGACGAGCAGGACACCTTTTTCATCGGGGCCGCTGGCTCCGTAGATGCCGAAAGCGTGCTGCTGCGAACGCAGACCTCGACGATCCAAATCCGTGA